>NZ_LIRL01000019.1 GCF_001419795.1 Streptomyces niveiscabiei | reverse complement strand
CAGCTCCTCCACCGCCCGCTCGGTCGTCTCCTTCGCCACCCCGGCCGTCAGATCCAGCAGCACCTGCGTACGGAACCCCTCCCGAGCCGAGTCCAGCGCGGTGGCCCGCACGCAGTGGTCCGTGGCGATCCCCACGACGTCGACCTCGTCGATCCGCCGCTCCCGCAGCCACTCCGCGAGGGACACCCCGTTCTCGTCGACCCCCTCGAACCCGCTGTACGCGGCCGAGTACGTCCCCTTGTCGAAGACGGCGTCGATCGCGCCGGAGGCCACGGCGGGCGCGAAGTTGGGGTGGAAGCCGACCCCCTCGGTCCCCGCGACGCAGTGCGCCGGCCAGGAGTTCACGAAGTCGGGGTCGTCGGCGAAGTGCCCGCCGGGCGCGATGTGGTGGTCGCGGGTGGCGACGACGTGCTGGTAACCGGCGCCGCCCGCCTGCCCGATCAGCTCGGTGATCGCGGCGGCGACATCGGCACCGCCGGAGACCGCGAGGCTGCCCCCCTCACAGAAATCGTTCTGCACGTCTACGACGATCAGTGCGCGGCGCATGGTCGATGTCCTTCGGCTATGGGGGGAATCGATCGGCTGAGGGAGAAGCTGGCGGAGAGGCTGAGGGAGAAGCGGGGAGAGGAGCTGGGGAGAGGGGGACTGGCTCTGCGGTATTACGGCTCGAATACCGCCCTAACTACCCGACCTCCCCACGAGGTACTCCGTCGGAAGAACCGGTTCCCCTCGCGAGAGCTGCGTAGCGGACAGCGGCAGCCGGCCCCGGACGGCGATATGCCGCTCACGTACCACGTCCAGAGGCTCACGCCCGATCACCTCGCCCCCCTTCACGAGCTCCACGAGGAGCTGCCGGTCGGCGAGTTCGGCGGGCACCGGCCCCGTACCGACGACCTCGGCCTCGGCGACGCCGTCCGCGTCGGGCCGGCGGGCGGCCCACTTCCGGCCCCCCAGCGAGGTCTTCCCCCCGGAGGACTTCTTGGCGACGGGCACCAGCGGCGCCTTCGGGTCGGCGGACTCGGCGCGGGCGACCAGCTTGTAGACCATGGAGCAGGTCGGGTGCCCGGACCCGGTGACGAGCTGCGTCCCGACCCCGTACGCGTCCACCGGAGCCGCCGCGAGCGACGCGATGGCGTACTCGTCGAGGTCGGAGGTGACGATGATCCGCGTATCCGTGGCACCCAGCGCGTCCAGCTGCTGTCGTACGCGATGGGCTACGAGGAGCAGGTCGCCCGAGTCGATGCGGACGGCGCCGAGTTCGGGTCCGGCTACCTCCACGGCGGTACGGACGGCCTCGGCGACGTCGTACGTGTCGACGAGGAGCGTCGTACCCCTGCCGAGGGAGTCGACCTGGGCGCGGAAGGCGTCGCGCTCGGTGTCGTGGAGCAGGGTGAAGGCGTGCGCGCTGGTGCCGACGGTCGGGATGCCGTAGCGGAAACCGGCGGCGAGGTCGGAGGTGGTGGTGAAGCCGCCGACGTACGCGGCGCGGGCGGCGGCGACGGCGGCCAGCTCGTGGGTGCGGCGCGCGCCCATCTCGATCAGCGGGCGGTCCCCGGCCGCCGAGGACATCCGGGACGCGGCGGCGGCGATGGCGGAGTCGTGGTTGAGGATGGAGAGGATCACCGTTTCGAGGAGCACGCACTCCGCGAACGAGCCCTCCACCCGTAGTACCGGAGAGCCAGGGAAGTACACCTGACCCTCGGGGTAGCCCCAGATGTCCCCGGAGAAGCGGTACGACGCCAGCCAGTCGAGCGTCTCGTCGTCGACGATGCCCCGCTCGCGCAGGAAGCCGATGACCCCGGCGTCGAAGCGGAAGTTCTCGACCGCGTCCAGGACCCGGCCGGTGCCGGCGACGACGCCGTAGCGGCGGCCCTCGGGCAGGCGCCGGGTGAAGACCTCGAACACGCTGCGCCGCTCGGCGGTGCCCGCCTTCAGCGCGGCCCGCAGCATCGTCAGTTCGTACTGGTCGGTGAAGAGCGCCGTGGACGGGACGTCGACCGGCAGCCCAAGGTCCGCAGGGTTCATGCAGCGGATCGTACTCCCATTTCGTCAGTGTGACGATTTCGGGGTCGCGTGGCAGCATGGGCCTTGTGACGTCACCCGCTCCCGTAGAGATCGAACGCACCGAAACGGTGGAGGAGGTCTTCGCCGTGGCGGAGCCCGACGTCCCCTGGGTCACGATCGTGCACAACGACCCCGTCAACCTCATGAGCTACGTGGCGTACGTCTTCCAGACGTACTTCGGGTACAGCAAGGACAAGGCCACCAAGCTCATGCTCGACGTCCACCACAAGGGCCGCGCGGTCGTCTCCAACGGCACCCGCGAGGAGATGGAGCGGGACGTGCAGGCCATGCACGGGTACGGGCTGTGGGCGACGCTTCAGCAGGACCGCAAGTAGTCCCCGCCCACCCCTGCACCCCCTACACCGAAAGTGCTACGACCGGTTTCATGCCAGGCATCTTCGAACCGCTCCCCGGCGGCGGCGCGGCCGTCGCACTCGACGACGTCGAGATCTCGATCATCCGCTCGCTGGCGGTCCAGCTCCTGGAGCTGATCGGCCCCGGGCCCGCCGAGGACGACTCCGCCGACCCGCTCGCCGGACTCTTCGCCGAAGGTCCTACCCAGCCGCCGTCCGACCCGGTGCTGCTGCGCCTCTTCCCGGACGCCTACACGGACCCCGAGGCGACCGAGCGGCAGCAGGAGCAGCAGAGGGAGCACTCCGCCGAGTTCCGCCGGTTCACCGAGAACGACCTGCGCGCGGGCAAGCGGGACAACGCGCTCGCCGTCGTCCGCTGCCTGGACGAACTGGACACGGGCGACGTCGGCGGCGCCGTCCTCAAGCTCACGCCCGACGACTCCCGCAAGTGGCTCGGTGCCCTCAACGACCTGCGCCTGGCGATCGGTTCACGCCTCGACATCACCGCCGAGGACGACACCGACGTCCTCTACCACCTGCCGGACGACGACCCGCGCAAGCCGATGGTCATGGCCTACCTGTGGCTCGGCGGCCTCCAGGAGACCCTCGTCGGCACGCTGATGCCCTGACGTCGTACCTGAGATGTAACCGGTTACATCTCAGCCTCAGAAGGCCCTCAAATCCGGATAACGATCCCGTCACCGGCTCGGCCGGATTTGGCCCGCGCCTGAGCCGTTCGTCCACTTCTTCCTGTGTGGTGCGCCACATCCGGCACCGGCCATTGATATTGCAGTCGTGATAAATCTTCACGACCGCCCGGCGCGCACCATCCGTATGCGCCGCCGGGTGCGCCACCGAGCCGGTCGATCGCCGGCCAGGCATGGACAGGCCCCCGCGGCCCGTCCGCTCCAGCACTTCCGGGGGGATCGAAACCCGATCCGTGGTCGACCAGGGCCCGGATCGGCATGGAGAAAGGCGCACCACACATGACCTCCGCTCAGGTCGAACCAGAGAACGGCGGCACGGGCCAGGCACCCGAGGAGGGCTACGAGCGCGGGCTCGGCAGCCGTCAGGTGCAGATGATCGCCATCGGCGGCGCCATCGGCGTCGGCCTCTTCCTCGGCGCCGGGGCCAACATCGCCAAGGCCGGCCCCAGCCTCATCCTGATGTACGCCCTCGCCGGTGTGATCATCTTCTTCATCATGCGGGCACTCGGCGAACTCCTGCTCTACCGGCCCGTCTCGGGCTCCTTCGCGGAGTACTCCCGCGAGTTCCTCGGTCCGTTCTTCGGCTACCTCACCGGGTGGACGTACTGGCTGATGTGGGTGGTCACCGGCATGGCCGAGCTGACCGCCGCCGCGATCTACGTCAACTACTGGTTCCCGGCGATCCCTCAATGGGTGACGGCGCTGGTGTTCCTGGTGATCCTCTTCGGCGTCAACCTGATCTCCGTGAAGCTCTTCGGTGAGCTGGAGTTCTGGTTCTCCATGGTCAAGGTCACCGCCCTGATCGGCATGATCGTGATCGGCCTCGGCGTGCTGACCTTCGGCTTCAGCAGCGCGGGCGACACCGCCGCCGTCTCCAACCTCTGGGCCTTCGACGGCTTCTTCCCCAAGGGCATCGGCTCCTCCCTCATGACCCTCCAGGGCGTCATGTTCGCCTACCTCGCCGTCGAGCTGGTCGGTGTCACGGCCGGTGAGTCCGAGGACCCCGAGAAGACCCTCCCCAAGGCCATCAACACGCTGCCGTGGCGCATCGCCCTCTTCTACGTCGGCGCGCTCACCGTCATCCTGTGCATCGTCAAGTGGACCGAGTTCCAGCCCGGCGTCTCGCCGTTCGTCGAGGCGTTCGCGAAGATCGGCATCCCGGCGGGCGCGGGCATCGTCAACTTCGTAGTCCTCACGGCTGCCCTGTCGTCGTGCAACTCCGGTATGTACTCCACGGGTCGCATGCTGCGCACCCTCGCGGACAACGGCGAGGCCCCGGCCGTCTTCAAGAAGCTGTCGTCCACCAAGACCCCGGCCTTCGGCATCACCGTCTCCGTGCTCTTCATGGGCATCGGCGTCGTCCTCAACTACATCGTCCCGGAGAAGGCGTTCGGGTACGTGACGTCCGTCGCGACCGCCGCGGGCATCTGGACTTGGCTGATGATCCTGATCAGCCACGTCCTCTACCGCCGCGCCGTGGTCGCCGGCCGCCTGCCGGCCTCCTCCTTCCCGGCCCCCGGCGGCTCGGTGTGCAGCTGGATCGCCATCGTCTTCCTGCTGTTCGTGACGGGGATCATCGCGTACGACGCCGACGCGCGGATCTGCCTGTACGTCATGGCCGGCTGGGTCGCCGCGCTGGGCATCGGCTGGGCCGTGCTGAAGAAGGCGAGCCCGGAGGTCACCGAGCGGACGTACGACAAGGTCGGCTAGCTCTCCGGAGGGACGGGGGCTCGGGACCTGAGTACTACCCGGGTCATACTCACGCCGCCCCGCCCGCCAGGCCCCGTGTCCGGCATCCGGACCCCGTAGTACCACCCCTCGGTACTACGGGGTCCTCTGCTTATCCTGGCGACCATGCTGACCATCACCCAGGCCCTCCACGACCAGATCGTCGCCCACGCCCGCAAGGACCACCCCGACGAGGCGTGCGGAGTCGTCGCGGGCCCGGCGGGCTCGGACCGCCCGGAGCGGTTCGTCCCGATGCTCAACGCCGCGATGTCGCCCACGTTCTACGAGTTCGACTCCGGCGACCTGCTCAAGCTGTACCGCGAGATGGACGACCGCGACGAGGAACCCGTCGTGATCTACCACTCCCACACCGCCACCGAGGCCTACCCCTCCCGCACGGACGTCTCGTACGCCAACGAACCCGGCGCCCACTACGTCCTCGTCTCCACCGCCGACACCGACGGCAACGGCCCTTTCCAGTTCCGCTCGTTCCGCATCGTGGACGGCGAGATCACCGAGGAAGAGGTCACCATCGTCGCGTCATACTGACTCCGTACGGCCCGAGTTGAGCCGTACGAAGCCCAACTCACCCTGTCGGAGACGGTGTTGACGCACGCAAGGCGCCCCACGATCGAGGACGTAGCACGCCGGGCCGGGGTCTCCAGGACCACCGTGTCGAGAGTCCTCAACGGAGCGCCGAAGGTCCGCGCCGAGGTGGTCGAGAAGGTCCGCGAGGTGATCGCGGACCTCGGGTACGTCCCGAACCAGGCCGCCCGCCAGCTCGTCACCCGGCGCACGGGCGCGGTCGCCGTGGTGGCCACCCAGCCGCAGGACCGCCTCTTCATGGACCCCTTCTTCGACTGCCTCCTGCGCGGGATCCGCCGCGAACTCACCCGGCACGGCGCCCAGGCCGTCCTGCTGTTCCTCGACGAGCCGGACGACCACGCCCGCGTCGCCGAGTACCTCGGCGGCGGCCACGCCGACGGCGCGATCCTCTTCTCGCTGCGCCCCGACGACCACCTCGGCGCCCTCATCGCCCGCACCGGCCTGCCCGCCGTCTTCGGGGGCCGCTCGCGCGCGGGCGCCGACGACACCGCGTACGTCCACGTCGACTGCGACAACCGCGACGGCGCCCGGCAGGCGGTCACCCACCTGCGCGCCCTCGGCCGCACCCGCGTCGCCACCGTCACCGGCCCCTACGACCAGGAGCCCTCGGCGGACGACCGCCTCACCGGCTACCGCGACGTCCTCCCCGACGCCGACCCCGCGCTCACCGAACGCGCGGACTACACCGAGCACGGCGCGGCCCTCGCCATGCACACGCTCCTCGACCGGCGCCCCGACCTCGACGCGGTCTTCGCCGCCTCCGACCTGATGGCCGCCGGCGTCCTCCAGGCCCTCCACGAACGGGGCCGCCGCGTCCCCGAGGACGTCGCCGTCGTCGGCTTCGACGACCTCACCCGGATCGCCGAGGCGACGACCCCGCCCCTGACGACCGTCCACGCGGACGTCGAGGGGATGGGCCGGCTGATGGCGGAGCTGCTGTGCGCGGCGGTGTACGAGGGGACTACCCCGGGGTCGGTGGTGGTGCCCACGCGGCTGGTGGTGCGGGAGTCGGCGTAGTACCCGGGTACATCTCAGGTACTGGTCGCAAACCGTCCGCCATGTGGAAGCGTCTTCCCGAAGGCCGGACGGGAATCGATACGATGAGCCCATGGTTGTGAACGACGTGAGCACGAGGACGCCGGGCGAGCTGCTCGTGGCGCGGCTGCACGTCGACCTGTGCAGGTGCGCCGCCGCCATCTGACGCCGGCCCTGCCCGCGCCGTAGTCCTCAGGGACTAGGCGCGCTCACTCGCACGTCCCTGCGCCGCCCACCTTCCGACAGGAGCCCTGAGTCATGGCCATCGAGGTCCGCATCCCCACCATCCTCCGCCAGTACACCGACGGCGCGAAGGCCGTCGAGGGCGCCGGGGAGACCCTCGCCGACCTGTTCTCCGACCTGGAGACGCGGCACACGGGCATCCAGGCCCGCATCGTGGACGAGGGCAAGCTGCGCCGC
Organism: Streptomyces niveiscabiei; assembly: GCF_001419795.1. Classification (GTDB taxonomy): domain Bacteria; phylum Actinomycetota; class Actinomycetes; order Streptomycetales; family Streptomycetaceae; genus Streptomyces; species Streptomyces niveiscabiei. The sequence goes on along the minus strand of NZ_LIRL01000019.1, from coordinate 8,682 downwards.
TTCGTCAACGTCTACCTCAACGACGAGGACGTCCGCTTCGTGGACGGCATCAACACCAAGCTGGCCGACGGCGACACGGTGACGATCCTGCCGGCCGTCGCCGGCGGCATGGCCTGATCCCGGTATGCGCTACGACTCCCCGCTGGCCGCGGTGGGCAACACCCCCCTGGTGCGCCTGCCGCGGCTGTCGCCGTCCCCCGAGGTCTCCATCTGGGCCAAGCTGGAGGACCGCAACCCCACCGGCTCGATCAAGGACCGCCCCGCGCTGCACATGATCGAGCAGGCGGAGAAGGACGGCCGCCTCACCCCCGGCTGCACGATCCTGGAGCCCACCAGCGGCAACACCGGCATCTCGCTCGCCATGGCGGCCCGCCTCAAGGGCTACCGCATGGTGTGCGTGATGCCCGAGAACACCTCGCAGGAACGCCGGGAACTCCTCGCGATGTGGGGCGCCGAGATCATCCCGTCCCCGGCGGCCGGCGGCTCCAACACCGCCGTACGCGTGGCGAAGGAACTCGCCGCCGAGCACCCCGACTGGGTGATGCTGTACCAGTACGGCAACCCCGGCAACGCGGGCGCCCACTACGCCACGACCGGCCCCGAGATCCTCGCGGACCTCCCCTCGGTCACCCACTTTGTCGCCGGGCTCGGCACGACGGGGACGCTGATGGGGGTAGGGCGTTACCTCCGCGAGCACAAGCCGGACGTACGGATCGTCGCCGCCGAGCCGCGCTACGACGACCTCGTCTACGGCCTGCGCAACCTCGACGAGGGCTTCGTACCCGAGCTGTACGACGCCTCCGTCCTCACCACCCGCTTCTCCGTCGGCTCCGCGGACGCGGTCACTCGTACTCGCGAGCTACTCCAGCAGGAGGGCATCTTCGCCGGGGTCTCGACCGGCGCGGCCCTGCACGCCGCGCTCGGCGTCGGGAAGAAGGCCCTGGCCGCGGGGGAGTCCGCCGACATCGTGTTCGTCGTCGCGGACGGCGGGTGGAAGTACCTCTCCACGGGGGTGTACACGGCGGCGACGACCGAGGAAGCGATCGAGACGCTCCAGGGTCAACTCTGGGCGTAATACCCGTAGTACCCGTAGTACTTCAGGTCAGGTGCCGGACCTGGTCCCACAGGACCGGGTCCACCACCCCCACCCGGTGCCGCAGATCCCCCACCGGTACGTCGAGCAGCTCGTCGGTCTCCAGGAAACTCGCCCGGCCCCCCGCGTCCCCCACGGCGCCGGGCGGCAGCGGAATCACCCCCGACCGCTCGTCGCGGAACTTCCCGCTGATCCGCGCGACGGTGACGTACCCCGCGCGCACGCTCAGCACCAGGAACCGGTGACCGTCCGCCACCCAGATCTCCGCCGGGTGCGGATCGGCGTCCGTACGGGAGCGCGCCGGACGGCGGGGCGGGCGGCCCGAGCGGCCCCAGCCGTCGACGAGCGTGGCGACCAGCGCGAGCAGTACCACCGCCGCGAGCGCCAGCCACCAGGACGTGTCCATGAGGACGACGTTACCGGCGCGCGCGACGCGCCGCGCGCCCTCTCGCGATCCCCACACGCCCCACTTCCAGCCGAACCGGTGACACCGCAGGTGAGTTCGCCCACAACGGCCCCTGGCAACGGCGCGAAGGGGGGTTTTGCGCCTTACGCTCTACGGACCGCACGACCCCCGACGCCCGTTCCCACGCACTCCTCGGGCCCGGTCCACCCGGCACACCCGGCCTTCCGGATCCTTCGCGAGGCCCGGCCGCGCCGGCACCACCCGGCACCGCCGGTGGCATCCGGTCCCCCGGCGCCATCGACGACCGCCGGTGTCCCCTCGGTTCCCGCCAGCGGAGGTTTCTGCATCATGAAGCTCACCGTCGTCGGCTGCTCGGGGTCGTTCCCGTCCGCGGATTCGGCCTGTTCGAGCTACCTCGTCGAGGCCGACGGCTTCCGGCTGCTTCTCGACATGGGCAACGGCGCCCTGGGCGAGTTGCAGCGCCACTGCGGTCTCTACGACCTCGACGCGATCTTCCTGACCCATCTGCACGCCGACCACTGCATCGACATGTGCGCCTACTTCGTGGCGCGCTACTACCGCCACGACGGCGGCCGTTGCGACCCCATCCCGGTCTACGGCCCCGAAGGCACCGAACACCGGCTGACCACGGCGTACGCGGATACCCCGTCGGCCTCCTCGATGAGCGAGGTCTTCGACTTCCACACGGTCAAGCCGTCCACCTTCGACATCGGCCCCTTCACGGTCCACACCGAACGCGTCGCCCACCCGGTCGAGGCGTACGGCATCCGGGTGGAGCACGGCGGCAAGTCGCTCGCCTACTCCGGGGACACCGGTGTCACGCCCGTGCTCGACGAACTCGCCCAGGACGCCGACCTGTTCCTGTGCGAGGCCGCCTTCACGCACGGCAAGGAGAACATCCCCGACCTGCACCTCAACGGCCGGGAGGCGGGTGAGACGGCCACCAGGGCGGGCGTCCGCCGCCTCGTCCTCACCCACATCCCCCCGTGGACCGACCCCCAGGTCAACCTGGCCGACGCGCGCGCGGCGTACGACGGTCCGGTCGAACTGGCGGCGGCGAGGGCGTCGTACGTGATCTGACGCATGAGAAAAGCACCCGGGGCAGTTCAGGGCGCCGGGTGCTTTCTCGTAGCTCTCAGGTACTAGAGCTCTACCCCTTCGTGAGCTCTTCCCCCTCCGGCTCGCGTCCCGGCGTCGGCAGGTTCCACCGCGTGATCGCGAAGCGGAAGATCACGTAGTAGACGGCGCCGAAGCACAGGCCCACCAGGACCAGCCCCCACGGGTTCGTCGCGATGCCGAGGTTGAGGCCGAAGTCGACCACGCCGGCCGAGAAGCCGAAGCCGTCCTTCATGCCGAGTGCCCAGGTCAGGGCCATGGAGACGCCGGTGAGCAGCGCGTGGATCGCGTACAGGACCGGCGCGATGAACATGAACGTGAACTCGATCGGCTCGGTGACGCCCGTGACGAACGAGGTCAGCGCGAGCGAGAACATCATGCCGCCGACGGCCTTGCGGCGCTCCGGGCGGGCGCAGTGCACGATCGCCAGGCACGCGGCCGGCAGCGCGAACATCATGATCGGGAAGAAGCCGGTCATGAACTGCCCGGCGCTCGGGTCTCCGGCGAGGAAGCGCGCGATGTCGCCGCTCTTGCCGTGGTACTCGCCGGCCTGGAACCACGGGAACGAGTTGAGCAGGTGGTGCATGCCGATCGGGATCAGCGCGCGGTTCATCACACCGAAGATCCCGGCGCCGACCGCGCCCGAACCCACCAGCCACTCACCGAAGTTGTGCAGCCCCGTGCCCAACACCGGCCATATGTAACCGAAGACGACCCCGATCAGCAGACCGGCGAACGCGGAGAGGATCGGGACGAGCCGCCGGCCGCCGAAGAACCCTGCCCAGTCCGGGAGTTTGGTGCGGTAGAAGCGCTGGTAGAGCAGCGCCACGACGAGCCCCATCACGACCCCGCCGAGCACCTTCGCGTCGACGGGCGCGTCCACCATCACGACCTTGCCGTCGACGGCCGTCGCGACCTTCGGGAGGTTCTTGTCGGTGAACGTGCCGAGCACGTTCTTGAAGACGAGGTAGCCGACGACCGCCGCGAGCGCCGTCGAGCCGTCCGACTTCTTCGCGAACCCGATCGCGACGCCGACCGCGAACAGCAGCGCCATGTTGTCGAGGATCGCGCCCCCGCCGGCCGCCATGAAGGAGGCGATCTTCGTCAGGAAGCCGGGGAAGGAGGGGCGGCCGAGCATGTCGGCGTTGCCCAGGCGCACCAGCAGCGCGGCGGCGGGCAGCACCGCGACCGGCAGCATCAGACTGCGGCCGATGCGCTGTAGGACGGCCATCACGGCCGTACCCTTCCTGGCTTGTTTCTCGGCTGCGGGAGCGGCGCCGGCCGTGCTCATAGAGGGGTTCCTTCAGGGGGTGCGGAGGACGCGAAAAAGGTCTACACCAGTGTGTGGTGTAGACCTTTTGTAGCACGGGGGAGAGGCGGGAGTTAAGCCCCCTGTTAAGGCGCCCGCCATCACGCTTTGGTGACGTCCTCCCGCTCCTCCTCCGGCTCCCGGCCCGGCGTCTTCAGATCGAACCGGACGATCGCGAACCGGAAAACCACGTAGTAAACGATTGCGAAACACAGCCCGATCGGGATGATCGCCCACGGCCGCGTCGCCAGGTTCCAGTTGATGACGTAGTCGATGAGCCCCGCCGAGAAACTGAACCCGTCGTGCACCCCGAGCCCCCACGTCACCGCCATCGAGACGCCGGTCAGCACCGCGTGCACCGCGTACAGCGCGGGCGCGATGAACAGGAACGAGTACTCGATCGGCTCCGTGATGCCGGTGATGAACGACGTCAGCGCGACCGACAGCATGAGGCCGCCAACTTCCTTGCGGCGCGCGGGTTTCGCCGTGTGCGCGATGGCAAGTGCCGCCGCAGGCAAGGCGAACATCATGATGGGGAAGAACCCGGTCGTGAACAGCCCGGCGTGCGGGTCGCCTTGGAGGAACATGTTGATGTCGCCGTGCACGACCGTGCCGTCCGGCTTCGTGTACGACCCGAACTGGAACCAGATCGGCACGTTCAGGAACTGGTGCAACCCCACCACCAGCAAAGCCCTGTTGGCGATCCCGAACACCCCCGCGCCCCACGCGCCGAGGCCGTTGAGCCAGTCGCTGAAGTTCTCCAGGCCGTCGCCGATCGGCGGCCACACCCACAGGCACAGCGCGGCGAACACGATCGCGGCGAACGACATCAGGATCGGCACCAGCCGCCGCCCGTTGAAGAACCCCAGCCAGTCCACCAGCTTCGTCCGGTGGAAGCGCACCCACAGGTACGCCGCCAGCAGCCCGATCACGATGCCGCCGAAGACCCCCGGGTTCTGGTACGTGAACGCGGTCACCGTCCCGTCGGCGCCCTGGCAACCCGTAGCAACCGTTTTCGCACCGTCCACGCAGTCCTTCGGGAACTGGCGCAGCACGTTGTAGTAGACGAGGAACCCGGCGAGCGCCGCCAGCGCCGTCGAGCCGTCCGACTTCTTCGCCATGCCGATCGCGACGCCGATACAGAACAGCAGCGGCAGCCCCAGCGAGCCGTCCAGCAGCGCGCCGCCCGCGCCCGCCATCACCTTCGAGACGTTCGTCCAGCCCAGCCCGTCGTCCCCGAACATGTCCGGCTGGCCCAGCCGGTTGAGGATCCCCGCGGCGGGCAGCACCGCGATGGGGAGCTGGAGGCTGCGGCCCATCTTCTGGAGCCCCTGGAACAGGGCGCTCCAGCGGGCGCGGGCCGGGTTCACTGCGCTGTCGGCACTCATGGATTGGCGACCGCCCGTCAGGTGGTGTAGACCAGTTCTCGACGATTGGGATGCTGTGACGCCATCTTTCGGTACCCACGGCACAATCGCTCGCGAAGTTGGGCCAACTGTGCATGAGGAGACCGACATGGCCACCAAGGCAGAGAAGATCGTCGCCGGGCTCGGAGGCATCGAGAACATCGAAGAGGTCGAGGGCTGCATCACCCGGCTGCGCACCGAGGTCGTCGACCCCGACCGCGTCGACGAGGCCGCGCTCAAGGCCGCCGGCGCGCACGGCGTCGTCAAGATGGGGACGGCCGTGCAGGTCGTCATCGGGACGGACGCCGACCCGATCGCGAGCGAGATCGAGGACATGATGTAGGTACTAGAGCTCTAGTACTCAGGGGCTACTCCCACGCCGGGAGCAGCCCCTTTCGTCGTACGGATAGGGTCGTCCCCATGTCTCGAATCGACGGCCGCACCCCCGAACAGCTCCGCCCGGTCACCCTGGAACGCGGCTGGAGCAAGCACGCCGAGGGCTCCGTCCTCGTCTCCTTCGGCGACACCAAGGTCTTCTGCACGGCCTCCGTCACCGAAGGCGTCCCCCGCTGGCGCAAGGGCAGCGGCGAGGGCTGGGTCACCGCCGAGTACTCCATGCTCCCCCGCGCCACCAACACCCGCGGCGACCGCGAATCCGTCCGCGGCCGGATCGGCGGACGCACGCACGAGATCAGCCGCCTCATCGGCCGCTCGCTGCGCGCCGTCATCGACTACAAGGCGCTCGGCGAGAACACCATCGTCCTCGACTGCGACGTCCTCCAGGCCGACGGCGGCACCCGCACCGCCGCCATCACCGGTGCGTACGTCGCCCTCGCCGACGCCGTCGCCTGGGCGCAGGGCCGCAAGCTGATCAAGGCGAACCGGCAGCCCATCACCGGCACCGTCTCCGCCGTCTCCGTCGGCATCGTCGGCGGCGTGCCCCTCCTCGACCTCTGCTACGAGGAGGACGTCCGCGCCGACACCGACATGAACGTCGTCTGCACCGGCGACGGGCGCTTCGTCGAGGTCCAAGGCACCGCCGAGGCCGAGCCGTTCGCCCGCGACGAGCTCAACTCCCTGCTGGATCTGGCCGTTTCGGGCTGCACCGACCTCGCCGCGCTCCAGCGGGCCGCGCTGGAGCGGACCCTGTAAAGGTAAAGAAGTGACCAAGGAAAGCGGTACGGTGGAGCAACTGTGCCGCTTTTCCTCGCGTCTTGGGCAGTACAGAGAGGGCTTCCGACCGGAAGCCCTTGGGGACGGGGGCCCAGCGGTGCGAGCCGGGGCCTGACGAACGGGAGGAACCACCGCATGGCCGCGCTCCGCCGACGCCGAGGTCGCCGAATCGCCATCGCCGCAGCCACCGCTGCGGTCGCCCTCACCGTGGGGTTCACCACCACCGGCTGCGACGCCGTCAACAAGGCGCTCGACTGCGTCCAGACCGCCGAGACCGTCGCCGACAGCGTCACCGACCTCCAGCAGGCCGTCGAGAACGCCGCCACCGACCCCACCCAGGTCGACGAATCCCTCGCGTCCATCGACAAGAACCTCAACAGCCTCGGCGACAAGACGGACGACACCGACGTCAACAAGGCCGTCGACAGCCTCCGCGACGCGGTCACCAACGTCCGCAAGGCGGTCGACAGCGGCGACAAGACCCCCGACCTGAGCCCCCTGACGGACGCGGCGGGGGAACTGACGAAGGTGTGTACGCCGTGAGGGGTAGGTCTTGAGTACGGGGACGGCGACCTGCTCCCCGTAACCCTGGAGTCGTAGCCCCCGTAATACTGGGGGCCATGACCCGCCTGATCCTCGCCACCCGCAACGCCGGCAAAATCACCGAACTCCGCGCGATCCTCGCGGAGGCCGGGCTCCCGCACGAACTGCTCGGCGCCGATGCCTACCCCGACGTACCCGACGTCAAGGAAACGGGCGTCACCTTCGCCGAGAACGCGCTCCTCAAGGCCCACGCCCTCGCCCGGGCGACCGGCCTCCCTGCCGTCGCCGACGACTCCGGCCTCTGCGTCGACGTCCTGGGCGGCGCCCCCGGCATCTTCTCGGCCCGCTGGTCCGGCACCCACGGCGACGACCGCGCCAACCTGGAGTTGTTGCTGGCCCAGCTCTCCGACATCGCGGACGACCACCGGGGCGCCCACTTCGCCTGCGCGGCGGCCCTGGCCCTGCCCGACGGCACGGAACGGGTGGTCGAAGGCCGCCTCCGAGGCACCCTCCGCCACACCCCCACCGGCACCAACGGCTTCGGCTACGACCCCATCCTCCAGCCGGCCGGCGAGACACGGACCTGCGCGGAACTGACGGCGTCGGAGAAGAACGCGATCAGCCACCGGGGGCAGGCGTTCAGGGGGTTGGTGCCGGTGGTGCGGGAGTTGCTGGGGTGAGGCATCGAAGGCCCGCCTGGAGCAGGCGGGCCTTCGATTCAAAGGTGTGCGGCCGGAGGGACTCGAACCCTCAAGGGATTTCTCCCACGACATCCTAAGTGTCGCGCGTAGGCCAATTCCGCCACGGCCGCATCAACCTTCATGCTACCGGTCGGCTGACGCTCGTTGGGAGGAACGGCGGTCTCCACCTCGGCACCAGGTAGTCGTTATGGCATGGCAGTTGGGACACAACAACCGCAGATTCTCCCGCCGGTCGTCGCTCCAGTCCCCGCTGATGTGATCGACCTCCAGGGTCATGGGCTTGCCGAGCCATTCGGGACCGACGCCGCACCTGTCGCAGGCTTCGGGGACACCCACCTCATGGAGCGCGCGGCGCAACAATGAGGTTTTGGTCCGTCGCCCACCGCGGTGCTGGACCAGAATCTCGACAGCACCCTTGGCCGTTGAGCTCGGACGACCTCTTTGATGAGCCTGTCCCAGGAAGTGGGAAGTGTCGAGTTGGTCCTCCGCTATCCACTGGTGGATCAGCGCACGGCACCGACCATTGTTTGGCTTACCCAGCGCGCGGAGAGCGCCCGCGCGTGAGATCGCTCCTTCGACTGCCCGGCGCAGCTCTTCGCGTGTGGGCCTGGGATAGGGCTGACCTCTACGGTGGCGGGGGAAGTGCGAGACGTCGATACCGAAGTCCTCGAAGCGTCTGTACAGGTGTTGGCGCAGGTTGCGGTAAGGCTTTGTCCCGAAGAAGGCGATGACCTCGTCGATGTCCGAGCAGCGAGCCGCCGCTTCGAGCAAGCGCTCCCTGGTGTACCGAACGCCGCTCATGAGGCCCTCCTCCTGCCCCGACCGCGATAACTGTCCGTCGTCGAGTGGCAGTTGGGACACAGGAACCGCAGGTTCCCGATGCGGTTGTCGCGCCAGTCCCCGCTGATGTGATC
>NZ_LIRL01000189.1 GCF_001419795.1 Streptomyces niveiscabiei | reverse complement strand
GTTCGTGGGGAGGGCCTGGGGGGATTTCCTGGCGCGCGGGAACCGGCTGCTGCGGGTGCGGGCCGACGTCGACAGCGGGGAACTCGTCCGGGAATTCCTCGGCAGCCTGCGTGCACTGCGGAGTGTCGCCGAGGGGGCTGAGGCGAGGGACGTTCTCGACACGCTCGCCGGGCAGCAGGACAGGGCCCTCGCCTACCGCGCCTCGATACCCGCCCTCATTCCCGTCCTCGACCCCCTCTTCCCCACCGTCGTCGACACCGCCGCCCACTGGTCCGCCGCCGGTGCCCCCGTCCGCCTCGTCCACGACCGTCAGACCCTCCTCACCCCGGCCCGCATCGAGTGGATCCGGCGCCGCGCCGAGGAGCGAGGCGTCACGCTGGCCGGCATGCGCCTCGTCCAGGCCCGCTCCGACCCCCGCGTCCAGCTCGCCGACTTCCTCGCCGGCATCGCCCGGAAGATCGCCGGGGACGAGGCGAGCGGAGCCGGGGACCCGGTGCTCGGCGCGTTGCTGCGGCCCTATCTGCGCGAGCGGCGGCCTGCCGTACCGCACCGGCAACCCGCCGAAGAACCCGGTCAGTTGAGGTGAACACCCGTACGGCCGCGTTCGTATGAACAGTGGGCGCTCCACGACCACGGCGCCCCGCGGCGCCCGGCGTCGCGTGTTCGGGTTCGGGAGCCAGGTATGAGGCACGTACGACGACGCACCGTCCGGCGAGTGACACGGCTGGCGGCCGTCGGCGGAGTCCTCCTGGGAGGCGTCATGGTCGCGCAGGCGGCGATGGCGGGCGAGACGCCGAACGCGTCGGCGCTGGTGAAGAGTTCGGCGGACACGGCCGGCCAGACCGGGGCCGAGCTGACGAAGAGGCTCGGCACCGCGCGCACGGCGGGCAGTTGGATCGGCGCGGACGGCAGGCCGGTCGTCGCGGTCACCGACGACAGCGCGGCGGCGGAGGTCCGCAAGGCCGGGGCCGAGCCGAAGATGGTCGGCCACAGCATGAACGAACTCAAGGCGGCCACCACGACGTTGAAGGACGCGCCGCGGGTCGCGGGCACGGCGTGGTCGGTGGACTACCGGACGAACAAGGTGGTCGTCCAGGCCGACAGCAGCGTCTCGGCGGACGACTGGTCCCGGCTGACGAAGGTCGCGTCCGGCATCGGCAGCTTCGTGGAGATGGAGCGCACGAAGGGCAGGTTCACGACCCGGATCAACGGCGCGCTCCCCATCCTCTCGACGAGCGGCCGGTGTTCGGCCGGGTTCAACGTCACCAACGGGCAGCAGGACTTCATCCTGACCGCCGGGCACTGCGGGCCGAACGGTTCGATCTGGTTCGGGAACGACCAGGCGTCGCAGGAGGTCGGCCGGACCGTCGACTCCTCGTTCCCGGGCGGCGACTACTCGGTGATCCAGTACGCGAACGGCAGGGCCGGCGAGGGCGCGGACATCGTCGCGATCGGCAACGGGAACGGCGTCAAGATCACCGGCTTCGGCGACCCGGCCGTGGGCCAGCGCGTGTTCCGCAGCGGCAGCACGACGGGGCTGCGCGACGGCCAGGTCACGGCGTTGAACTCGACCGTCAACTACCCGGAGGGCACCGTCACCGGCCTCATCGAGACGAACGTGTGCGCGGAGCCCGGCGACAGCGGCGGCCCGATGTTCTCGGAGGGCATCGCGCTCGGCGTCACCTCGGGCGGCAGCGGTGACTGCACGGCGGGGGGTACGACGTTCTTCCAGCCGGTGACGACGGCGCTCGCGGCGACGAAGCTGAAGCTGATCGTGGCCGCGCGGGCGGACGGCGCCCAGCAGGGCGGCGCGGCGCCGAGCCCCTCCCCCACGCAGGCGGCGATCGCGCCCGGCAAGGCGGCACCGGGTTCGACGGCCCCGGTCGACAGCACGTCCCTGGCCTCGAAGCTGACGAACCCCCTGGCCATCGGGCCGGGGCTGCTGATCATCGCGGCGAGCATGGGGGTGCTGTTCTTCACGCGGTACCTGCGCGAGGAGCGGGACCGCAAGGAGTACCAGCGGTACTACGCGGCGAACTGGAGCTGAGCGGGCCACGCAGAAGGGCACCTACCGCGTCGGTAGGTGCCCCAGAAGTACAAGAAGCAAGGGAGGCCGGGGAGTTCAGGCCACGCGGTCCGGGCGGTGCGAGACCGCGGCCCACTCCGTCACCAGCCGCTGATACTCCTCGCGCTGGTCCCCGCGCAGAATCCCGCCCGACCGGAGCCACAGGGCCCTGATCTCCTCGTTGACCTCCGCGGCCGATCGCTCGGTAAGGGGTTCAACAGTGATGGACATGGTGTGAATCTTACGGCGCCGGGGGTGAAGACCGCGTGAGTTAATAGGTTTCATTCCGGGCATATCGGACCGTGTTACTGATCACGTCAACTGCCCGGAACAAAAAGGCGATCCGGCCGGAAAGGGCAGCCCTCTCAGGTGCCCGGCTTACGGCCGTAGACGAAGACGTCGTCCCCGTTGCGCAGCAGTGACCAGTACTTCTTCGCCGCCGTGGTCGTCATGTTGACGCACCCGTGCGACCCCGGCGGGTTCCACACGCTGATCCCCACGGAGTGGAACGCCTGGCCGCCGTCGAAGAACTGGCTGTACGGCATGGGCACGTGGTAGATCGACGACACGTGGTCGATGTGCCGCCAGTAGACCTTCTTCAGCCCCGTACGCGTCTCGAACCCGTCCCGCCCGCTGCGCACCGGCACCGGCCCGTACACCAGCTTCTTGCCGTCCTGGATCCAGCTGAGCTGGAGCGTCAGGTTCACACAGGCGATCCGGCCCTTGTTCGTCGGGCACTTGCCGTCCCTGTTGGGGTTGCTCCCCACGGCCCTCTGCTTGTTCATGAGATCCATCACGCCCCACGTCACCGGACCCGCGTACCCGATGTTCGGCGTGATCCCGTGCGTGTTCTGGAACGCCCGGATCGCCTTGCAGTCCGCACTGGACTGCTTCCCGTCGACCGGCCGCCCCAGAAACTTCTCCACCTGCTTCTGGTACGGCCCGGCCGACGTCGTACAACTCGCCGCCTGAGCCGTCCCGGCCCCGAGCGCGATCGTGAGCGGCGCCACAAGCCCCGTCACCCCGGCCACGACCGCCACTCGTCTGCGTATGTCCCCCATGCCCTGCCTCCCTCGGGAAGTTCCTCGCCTGTCTAGACCCGTGCTCGGACACGTCGGTTGTACCCCACATGGCCCTGTGACAGAACAGTGAACTTTCCCTCAGTCGGCTACGGGATCACCGATACCCGGACACGTCCGCCGGTTTCCCCGCGTCCTGGACTTCCACCAGGTAGCGCCATGCGTCGGGGCGGCTGCCGTCGAGGTCGGTGAAGCCGTACTGCTGGGCGAGGGCGCCGCCGGAGAGGGAGTGGCCGTTGAAGCGGGAGACGTCGGGGTCGGCGGCGAGGGCGGCGACGGCGCGGCCGACGTAGCGGGGGGTCTCGGAGATCGCGAAGTGGGGGACCTTCTCCAGGGCGTCGCGCCAGTTGTCCTCGCGGACGCCGTAGTGCTCCAGCATGATCTCGGAGCGCATCCAGCCGGGGGTGAGGACCAGGGCTGTCGCACCGTGCGGGGCGAGTTCGTGGCCGAGGGCGTACCCCATGCGCAGGACGGCCGACTTGGCGAGGTCGTAGAAGTAGTTGAGGCGGTAGTTCTCGCGGTTGTACTCGGCGGTGCCGTCCGTCATTTCTACGACCAGGCCACCGGGGCGGCGCAGCAGGAGCGGGAGGGCGTGGTGGGAGGTGATGGCGTGCGTGTCGATCGCCAGCCTCAGCAGCCGCAGCCCCTTCTCCAGGTCGTGCTCCCAGACCGGGGTGTCCCACTCGACGATGTTCTCGGCGCCCCAGATGTCGTTGACCAGGACGTCGAGGCGGCCCTGCTCGGCGTCGATGCGCTCGACGAGCGCTTTGACCTGGTCGGATTCCAGGTGGTCGGTGGGTACAGCGATCCCCTGGCCGCCCGCTTCGGTGACGAGGTCGGCGGTGTCCTCGATGGTCTCGGGGCGGTCGTACTCGGAGCGCTGGGCGCGGGTGCTGCGGCCGGTGACGTACACGGTGGCTCCGGCGGCGCCGAGTTCTACGGCGATCCCGCGCCCGGCTCCGCGGGTGGCGCCGGCGACGAGGGCGACCTTGCCGTGCAGGGGCTTGTCATCGCTGTGCTGAGGGGTGTCCGGGTTCTCGTTCTGACTCATGTGGACGAGGATTCCCGAGAATCCGGACACCTTCTGTCGCCTATTCAAGCGACCTTGCAGATCTCAGTGACCTTGCAGATCTCAGCGACCTCGCACGATCTCAGTGACCGCGCGCGATCCACTCCTCCAGGTGCGGTGCCTCCGCCCCGATCGTGGTCTCGTCCCCGTGCCCGGTCAACACCCGTGTCTCAGCGGGGAGTTCGAGCAACCGGTCCCGGATCGAGTCGATGATCGTCGGGAAGTGGCTGTAGGAGCGTCCCGTCGCCCCGGGCCCGCCCGCGAACAGCGTGTCGCCGGTGAAGACGGCACCGAGCGCGGGGTCGTACAGGCACACCGCGCCGGGCGCGTGCCCCGGCGTGTGGATGACCCGCAGGTCGGCGCCGGCCGTCTCGATGACCTGCCCGTCGGCGAGGTGCTCGTCGGGGTCCCGGTCGGGATGCGCGAGCTTCCACAGCGGGAGGTCATCGGGGTGCAGCCAGATCCGCGCGCCGGTCAGCTCGGCGAGCGCGGGGGCCGCGTTGACGTGGTCGTTGTGGCCGTGGGTGCAGATGATCGCCGTCAGCCGCCGGTCGCCGATCGCGTCGGCGATGGCCTGCGCGTCGTGCGCGGCGTCGATGACGACGACCTCGTGGTCGTCGCCGACGATCCAGACGTTGTTGTCGACGTCCCAGGTCCCCCCGTCGAGGGTGAACTGGCCGGACGTGACGAGCCGTTCGATGCGCGCGGCCATCAGAGGACCACCACCGAACGCAGCACGTCGCCCTGGTGCATCCGGTCGAACGCCTTCTCCACCTCGTCGAGTTGGATGGTCTCGGTGACGAACGCGTCGAGCGGCAGCCGCCCTTGGAGGTGCAGGTCGATCAGCATCGGGAAGTCCCGCGAGGGCAGACAGTCCCCGTACCAGGACGACTTGAGCGAGCCGCCGCGCCCGAAGACGTCCAGCAGCGGGAGTTCGAGCTTCATCTCGGGCGTGGGGACACCGACGAGGACGACGGTCCCGGCCAAGTCCCGCGCGTAGAAGGCTTGTTCGTACGTCTCCGGGCGGCCCACGGCGTCGATCACGACGTCCGCGCCGAACCCGCCGGTCAGCTCCCGGATCGCCTCGACGGCGTCGGTCTCGCGGGAGTTGACGGTGTGCGTCGCCCCCAGCTCGCGCGCCTTGGCGAGCTTGCGCTCGTCGATGTCGACGGCGATGATCCGCCCGGCACCGGCGAGGTTCGCCCCCGCGACGGCCGCGTCCCCGACGCCGCCGCAGCCGATGACGGCGACGCTGTCACCGCGCCCGACGTTCCCGGTGTTGATGGCGGCGCCGATCCCGGCCATCACGCCACACCCGAGGAGCCCGGCGACGGCCGGGGACACGGAGGGGTCGACCTTGGTGCACTGCCCGGCGGCGACGAGGGTCTTCTCCGCGAACGCGCCGATCCCGAGCGCCGGGGACAGCTCCTGCCCCGTCGAGGCGAGGGTCATCTTCTGCCCGGCGTTGTGCGTGTTGAAGCAGTACTGCGGGCGCCCGCGCAGACAGGCCCGGCAATTCCCGCACACGGCACGCCAGTTGAGGATCACGAAGTCACCGGGGGCGACGTCGGTCACCCCCTCGCCGACGGACTCGACGACACCGGCCGCCTCGTGCCCGAGGAGGAAGGGGAACTCGTCGTTGATGCCGCCCTGCTTGTAGTGCAGGTCGGTGTGACACACCCCGCAGGCCTGGATCCGGACGACGGCCTCGCCGGGACCGGGGTCCGGGACGACGATCGTCTCGACCCGTACGGGTTCGTCCTTCCCTGGTGCGATGACTCCACGTACTTCCTGTGCCATGTGCTGACCCTTTCTTTACGTCCCGCCTCCGACCCTACGCGGAAGTGATCACACCGGGTGTCACATCCGGCCGGTCGTAGCCTGGTGATGCTTCCCACGCGAACCAATGCGAATCGATGCGAGCCGAGGAGACCCGTGCAGCAGACCACTCCCCCCTGGCGCTTACTCCTCGGGTACATCCGCCCGCACCGCCGGGCCCTGCTCGGCGGAGCGGTCCTCTCCCTGCTGACCGGCGCCGCGGGGCTGCTTCTCCCCTTGGTCGCACGGGAGTTGATAGCCGACCTGTCCAACGACCGGGCGATCACCGGGGCGTTGGCTCTGATGACGGGCCTGGTGGTCCTCAACGCCGTGCTGGGCGGCCTGGGTTCGTTCGTACTGCGCCGCACCGCCGAGTCGGTCGTCCTCGGCGCCCGCAAGGCCCTGTCGTCGTACCTGCTGCGGCTGCGCATCACGGCGGTCGACCGCACCGAGCCGGGTGACCTGATGGCCCGGATCACCTCCGACACGACCCTGCTGCGGGAGGTGACGACGGACTCGCTGGTCGGGCTCGGGACGGGCGGGCTGACGCTGGTGGCGACCGTCGTGCTGATGGGGTACGTCGACCTGGTGCTGCTGGCGGTGACACTGGGCGTCGTGGTGTGCACGGCGCTGGTGATCGGACTGATCGTGCCGCGCATCAACCGCGCGAGCCGCAGGGCGCAGGACGCGGTCGGGGTGATGGGCGCCTCGCTGGAACGGGTCCTGGGCGCGCTGCGGACGGTGAAGGCGTCCGGCGCCGAGCACCGTGAGGAGAAGGCGCTGCACGCGGCGGCCGAGGAGTCGTGGCGGCAGAGCGTACGGGCGGCGATGTGGTCGGCGGCGGCCGGGAACACGGCGGGGCTCGCGATCCAGGTCGCGTTCATCACGGTCCTCGCGGTGGGCGGGGCGCGGGTGGCGACGGGGGCGATCGGGATCGCCACGCTGGTGGCGTTCCTGCTGTACGTGTTCTATCTGATGTCGCCGATCCAGGAGTTGGTGGGCGCGGTCGCCCAGTACCAGACGGGCTCGGCGGCGCTGACCCGCATCCAGGAGGCGCTGGCCCTGCCCGCCGAGCCGTCCACCCACCCGGCCCCGCTCCCGGCGTCCGACGCCGAACCGGCCTCGGTCGCCTTCACGGACGTCCGCTTCCGGTACGCCGACGACCTGCCGTTCGTCCACCACGGGGTGACGTTCTCCGTACCGCCCCGGGGCATGACGGCGTTCGTGGGGCCGTCGGGCGCGGGCAAGACGACGGTGTTCTCGCTGATCGAGCGGTTCTACGACCCCGAGGAGGGCACCGTCGCGGTCGACGGCCGCCCGCTCGGCGACTGGGACCTGTCCGAACTCCGGTCCGCCATCGGGTACGTGGAGCAGGACGCGCCGGTCCTGTCGGGCTCCCTGCTGGACAACCTCCTGCTCGGCAACCCGGACGCGGACGAGGCCGCCGTCCAACGCGTCCTGAAGACAACGCGGTTGGACGGCCTGGTCGAGCGACTCCCCCAGGGCCTGGAGACGTTGGTGGGGCACCGGGGGACGAAATTGTCGGGCGGCGAGCGTCAACGGGTGGCGATCGCACGGGCGTTGCTGCGGCGCCCTCGCCTCCTGATGCTGGACGAGGCGACGTCCCAGCTGGACGCGGTGAACGAGGCGGCGCTGCGGGACACGGTCGCGGACGTGGCGCGCTCGACGACGGTCCTGGTCGTGGCGCACCGGCTGTCGACGGTGACGATGGCGGACCGGATCGTCGTGATGGACGCGGGGAAGGTGCGCGCGGTGGGCACGCACCGTGAACTGGTGGGCGGGGACCTGCTGTACGCGGAGTTGGCGGCGACACAATTCCTGGCGGCGGGGGATTCACCGGAGCATACGGTGAAGTAAATCGCCGATGATGCAGATACTGGCGGTTCGGCAGTGCCCTAGGGGCGCGGGGCTGTGCAGATATGCGGCTCCGCCGCGTGGGCACGACCAGCCACAGCGGACCCGCAGCCGCCTGACGGCCCAACTCCCCACCTCACTCCGCGTTTTCAGCCCAGCCTGCGCAGCCGTTCCGCGTCGGAGGTGCGCGGGCAGGTGCCGCAGGCCTCGGCCGGGCGTACCGCGTAGAACATGCAGCAGCCGGCGCGGGTGCGGGTCGGGTGGCAACTGCCGTCGGGGGCCGTCAGGTTGCGGAATCCGGCACCGGCGGGGAAGCGGCCGGTGGGGCCGGGGAGGATCTCGCCGGCGGCGCGTATGCCGTCGTCCTCGCGGTCCAGCACCCGGCCCAGGTACCAGAGTCCGGAGACGAGGTCGTCGCCGACCATGCCCCACAGGGCCCGTGATCCGCGCCGGGTCAGGGGGGCGAACGCGTCCAGGACCGGTTCCATGTGGGCAGTGAGGGCGTCGAGGAGGTTATCGGCGAGGGCGCCGGTCGGCCGTACCCGGTAGGACGCCGTGGCGAGGTCGGCGCGGATGTCCTGGGGCCGGATGAGCGGCACACGGCGTTCCAGGAACCACGGTCCGCTCATCAGCAGCGCTGCCGACCAGGTGTAGTCGTGGAGGGCGCGGGAGGCGGCGACGTGGCGGGGGACGGTGACGTCGTAGCGCTCGCGGATGCGGGCGGCCTCGGCGTCGACGAAGGCGGCGGTGTCGGTGAGGAGGTCGGTGCCGAGGGGTTCCTCGGCCGTCACCCGGACGTCGAGGACGTCGCACAGGGCGGTGACGCGGTGCAGGGCGTCGGTGACGGGCATGCGGGGCTCCACACGGGACAAGGTTTCCAGCTCGGGGGTGTTCCCAACCGTGACGTAGGGTGTGAAGATCGCAAGAAAGATCACAGTGATTCCACAGCGGTTGAAAACTAAAGGAAGCCTAACCTAAGCTCACCGCTCGTGACTGCGACTCATCGGGACACACCACCTCCAGGTGTGTCCTCCCGTGCCTTTCGGCACATGTCCCTGTTCCTGCTGGGAACCGCCGCGTTGGTGCTGTGCACCGCGCTGAGCCTCGCGCTCGGCGCCCGCTCCGTCCCCCTGTCGACGGTGGCGGACGCGCTGCTGCGCGACGCGCACGGCCGTGACGCCCTGGTCGTGACGGGCCTGCGCCTGCCGCGCACGGTGATCGGCCTCTTCGTCGGCGCCGCGCTCGGCGTCGCCGGCGCGGTCGCGCAGGGCGTCACCCGCAACCCGCTCGCCTCGCCGACGACCCTCGGCATCAACGCGGGCGCCGGGTTCGCGGTCGTGGTCGCGATCTACACGCTCGGGCTCGACGACCCGGTGCAGTACGTCTGGTTCGCGTTCGCCGGCGCGGCGGCAGCCGCCCTCTTCGCGCAGGCCCTGGCCCGCCGCTCGGGCGACATCGACCCCGTACGCCTGGCACTCGGCGGCACGGTCCTCCAACTGGTGCTGATCTCCTGGACGTCGGCGGTCATGCTGCTCAATCAGCGCACGCTGGACGAGGCCCGCTTCTGGCTGGCCGGGTCGCTCGCGGAGCGCCCGCTGTCCGCGCTGTGGCAGGTGCTGCCGACGCTGGTCCTCGGTCTGGTCGTCGCCCTCGCCGTCTCCCCCGCGCTCAACACCCTCGCGCTGGGCGACGACGCGGCGGCGGCGCTCGGCGTCCCGGTCGGGAAGGTACGGCTCGCGGGCGGTATCGCGGTCGTGCTGCTGGCGGGGTCCTCGGTCGCCGTGGCGGGCCCGCTCGCGTTCATCGGCCTTGCCGCGCCCCACCTCGTACGCCCCTTCCTCGGCGGCGACCACCGGCTCCTGGTTCCCGGCTGCCTCATCGCGGGCCCGGTCCTGCTGCTCTCCGCCGACGTCCTGGGCCGCCTGGTGATCCGCCCCTCGGAGCTCGAAGTCGGCATCGTGACGGCCTTCCTGGGCGCCCCGCTGCTGGCCTTCCTCGCCCGGAAGGTGGCCCGATGAGCGCCTACCGCCGACGCGTCCTGCTCCTCGCGGGCACCGGCCTCGCCACCCTCCTCGTCCTGCTGACCGTCTCCCTGACCACCGGCACGATGACCATCCCGGCCGGTACGGCGCTGCGCGCGCTGGTCGGGCTCGGGGACGCCGGGGACGTCCTGGTCGTCCAGGAGTTCCGGGCGCCCCGCGCGTTCGCGGCGATCGTCGCGGGTGCCGGGCTCGGCGCGGCCGGGTGCGTCCTGCAACGCCTCTTCCGCAACCCGCTCGCCTCCCCGGACGTCATGGGCGTCACGGGTGGCGCGTCCCTCGGCGCGGTGTCGCTCCTCGCGGCCGGTGCCACGCAGACCCTGATCCCGCTGGGCGCGCTCGGCGGCGGCCTCGTCGCCGCGCTCCTGCTGGGCGTCTTCAGCTGGGGATCCGGCGTCTCGGTCACCCGCCTGGTCCTCACCGGCCTCGCCGTGCAGGCGGCGCTCGCGGCGGCCGTCAACCTGATGATCGTCCGCTTCCCGGCCGAGCTGGCCGGCTCGGCGCTCCAGTGGACGACGGGCTCGGTGTACGGGCGGACGTGGACCGAGGTGTGGGGCGGTACGACGGCGATGGTGCTCGCCCTCGCCGTCGCGCTGGTGATGAACCGGCGGCTCGCGGTCCTCGACCTCGGGGACGACTCGGCGGGCGCGCTCGGCCTCAACACCTCCCGCGCCCGCCTCCAACTCCTGCTCCTCGCCGTCGTGCTGGCGTCGCTGGCCGCCGCGCTCGCCGGGCCCGTGACCTTCGTCGCGCTCGCCGTCCCGCACATCGTGCGCTTCCTCACGGGACCCCCTACGGCCGTGACGCTCGCGCTCGCCGCGCTCACCGGCGCCGTCCTGCTGCTCGGTTCCGACCTCGTCGTCCAGCACCTCCTGCCGGTCGAGGGGCTGCCCGTCGGCGCGGTCACCGCGACCCTGGGGGCGCCCTGGCTGCTGGTGCTCATGCTCCGCCAGTCCTCGCCCCTGAACGTGAAGAGGAACTCCTGATGACCAACCAGCTCACCACCGAGGGCCTCGCACTGCGCTACGGCGACCGGACGATCGTCGACGGCCTCGACCTGACGATCCCCGGCGGGGCGGTCACGGCGATCGTCGGGCCCAACGCCTGCGGGAAATCAACCCTGTTGAGGGGTCTGAGCCGGCTCCTCGCGCCGGCCGCCGGGACCGTCACGCTCGACGGGTCCGACATCCACCGCATGGACGCGCGGAGCCTGGCCCGCCGGCTGGGCCTGCTGCCGCAGCAGCCGGTGACACCTGAGGCGATCACCGTCGAGGCGCTCGTCCGGCTCGGCCGCTACCCGCACCAGCGGCTGCTGAGCCCCTGGTCGGCCGCCGACCAGAAGGCCGTGGACGAGGCTCTGGAGCGCACCGGCACGACGCCGCTGCGCGACCAGCCCGTCGACCGGCTCTCCGGCGGCCAGCGCCAACGCGCCTGGATCGCCCTCGCGTTGGCCCAGGACACGGAGCTGCTCCTGCTGGACGAGCCGACGACCTTCCTCGACCTGCGCCATCAGCTCGACGTCCTCGACCTGGTCTCCGCCCTGCACGCGGACGCCGGGCGGACCGTCGTCATGGTCCTGCACGACCTCGGACAGGCCGCGCGGTACGCCGACCACATGGTCGTCCTCAAGGACGGCCGGCTCGCCGCCGCCGGGGCGCCCTCCGAGGTGCTCGACGCGGAGCTCGTGCGGTCCGTGTTCGACGTCGACTGCCGGATCGTCCCCGATCCGGAGACCGGCACGCCGCTGGTCGTCCCCAAAAGCAGCGCGGCGCGGCACACGGCCGCCTCGCGCGACTGAACCCGTCTCACCCACAAGAAAGTTCACCCTCATGTTCACCATGCGTTCCTCCCTGCGCGGAATCGGCCGTCTCAAGGCCGTTCCGGTCGCCGTCGCCCTCGGCGCCGTCGTGCTGACCGGCTGCGGCAGCAGTGACAGCGGAAACGATTCCCCCAAGGCCGACGCGTCGGCCGCCGGCGACTCCGCCGGGTTCCCCCGGACCGTCAAGACCGCCATGGGCGACGTCAAGATCCCGGCCAAGCCCAAGAGAGTCGTCGTGCTCGACACGGGCGAACTGGACGACGTGACCCTCCTCGGCCTCGACCCCGTCGGCGCCGTGGCGCCCCACTTCAAGACCGAGGGCGGGTTCCCGACGTACCTCAAGGGCGAGTTGGGCGGGACCCAGGACGTCGGGCCGCTGCTCGAACCCAACCTGGAGAAGATCGCCTCGCTCAAGCCCGACCTCATCCTGTCGTCCAAGGTCCGGCACGAGAAGATCTACGACAAGTTGAGCGCCATCGCGCCGACCGTCTTCACGGAGACGACCGGTGGGGTGTGGAAGCAGAACCTCGCCGTGCACGCGCAGGCGCTGGGCCTGGAGTCCGAGGCCGCCGCCGCGCTGAAGAAGTACGAGACGCAGGCCGCCGCGCTGGGCGCCGAGATCAAGAAGAAGGACGGCGGGAAGATGCCCGTCGCTTCCGTCGTGCGGTTCATCGCCGGTCCCACCCGGCTCTACCAGACCAACTCCTACAGCGGGATCGTGCTCAACGACATCGGCCTCCGGCGGCCCGCCTCCCAGACGTCCACCGACCCCACGGTGACGATGAAGGACGTCAGCCCCGAGCAGATCGACCAGGCCGACGCGGACCTGATCTTCGTCACGACCGCCGACACCCCGGACAAGACCCAGGAGAAGCAGGTCACGTCCAACCCCGTCTGGAAGGACCTGCCGGCGGTCAAGGCGGGCAAGGTGTTCAACGTCCCGGACGAGACGTGGATGTCCGGGATCGGCGTCCAGGCGGCCGAGCAGATGCTGAAGGACGTGGCGAAGGCCACGGGGGTCACGCTGCCGGCCGCGCAGTAAAGAACCTCACCGCACCCCCCACTTCCAGCGGAAGCCCCCCACCAATGCGTCTGTATCTCCTCGCTCTCAACCCCACCGACTCCGTCACCGACGGATTCCTTCCCGCCGCCGCCCGGCTCGGGATCGAGGTGACCGTTCTGACCGACCAGCCCGAGTCCTACGCCGGGCTGGAGGTGCTGGCCTGTGATGTGCGGGACTTCCGGGACGTCGTCTCCCGGATCTCCCGGCATCACCGGCCCGACGGGATCTTCACCAACAGCGATCACCTCCAGACCCAAGCCGCTCTCGCCGCCTCCTACTTCGGGCTTCCCGGAAAGGACTGGCGGGCCGCGTTGCGGTGCAAGGACAAGGCGGAGATGCGGCGGCAGTTGGCGGCCAGTGGGCTCGATGCCGTCTGGTCCGCCGAGATCTCCGCGCCGGTCGCCCTGGACGCGCCTTACCCCTGTGTGGTCAAGCCGCGTGAAGGGGTCGCCAGCGAAGATGTCGTTCTGGTGGGCGGGCCGGAAGAGTTGGTGGCCCGGTCCGAGGAGATCTTCGCCCGGCGGCCCGGGAGTGTGCTGGTCGTCGAGGAGTATCTGCCCGGCGAGCTGTACACGCTGGAGACCCTCGGGGACGGGCGCACCCTGCATGTGCTCGGCGGGTTCCACACCGAGGTGTCGCCGCCGCCCGTCTTCATCGAGGAGCGGATGACGTTCGTTCCGGCGCACCCCGAACCGGTCGTCAAGCAGGTGCTGGCCCAACTGGACGCCCTGGGCGTCGGGTTCGGGATCTGTCACACCGAGTTCGTCGTGCACGAGGGGCGCGCTCGGATCATCGAGGTCAACTACCGGGCCATCGGCGACCAGTGCGACCTGCTGCTGGCCCGCCTGCTGGGCATCCCCCTCTTCGAGCACGTCCTGAACGTGCACTTGGGGGCTGCCCTGCCCGACGACCTCGGCGCCCGCCGTGACGGTGCCGCACGGCTCGACTACCCCTGCGCCGACCGCGCGGGCACGCTCGTCTCCGCTCCCGAGGCGACCGAACTCGACGTGGACGGCGTGCACTTGACGTACCGTCCGCTGCGGCCGACCGGCTCGACGCACCCCCTCTACCGAACCAACCGCGACTACCTGGGAGTCCTCCGGTCCACCGGCACCGACCAGGCGACCGTGGACCGCGTCGCGGCGGAGTTCCTGGCGGCACGGCGCTGGGAGATCGAGGCGTGAACGGGGAGTTGTTGCTGCGGGTCCTGTCCGCGTTCCTCCGCGAGGACGTCGTAGGGCTGCGGACCCTCGGCACCCTGGAGGAGCACCCCGACGGCCTCTGGCTCCGCCGCGCCGATCTGCTGCTCCCCGTCGAGACCGACGGCTTCCAGAGCGACCACCGCGCCCGCCTCCCCCTCCTCGTCCGGGACGGCGCCCGGCTGACCTCCTACGACACCGTCCTGGCCGCCCTGCGCGACCTCGCCGACCCCGAGGACCGGCCCGGGTTCGACGCGTTCGCGGACGAATACCGGCAGACGGCGGAGACGGTCCGGCTGCACGAGGAGACGCGGGCCCCGGTCCTCGCCTCGCTCGCCGAGCGCTACGGCGCCGATCCCGCCGACTGGCCCACGCTCGCCCTCGACACGCTCGCCGCCCGCCTCGACCACCCGGTGTACCCGACGGCACGGGGACGCGCGGGCCTCTCCCCCGAGCAACTCCGGCTGTACGCCCCCGAGTTCCACCCCCGTTTCACCCTGAGGTGGGTCACGGTCCCCCGCGAGGCGGTCACCCTCAGCGGCACGCTCCCCGAGGTCTGGCCGACCCTCGAAGCGCTGGGCCTGCCGGAACTGACGGACACTCACCTCCCTTTCCCCGTCCACCCGTTGACCGTGGACGCGATCCCGCCGGAAACCGGCGCCGTTCTCTCCGACGTCCCGTACCTGGACGTCGTCCCCACCCTCTCCATGCGCACCGTCGCCGTCCTCGACGATCCCTCCCTGCACCTCAAACTCCCCCTGGCCACCTCGACGTTGGGCCTGCGCAACAAGCGCTCGATCAAGCCGGGCACCCTGGTGGACGGCGCTGCGGGACAGCGGCTCGTGGAGGCGGTGCTGGAGCGTGAACCCCGGTTCCGGGACAGCGTGCTGCACGCCGACGAGACGACGTACGCGCACGCCGGTCACGAACTGCTGGCGGTGCTGTGCCGGCGCCAGCCGAGCGGGACGGCCGTACCGCTCGCCGCGCTGCTGGCGGAGGCGCCGGATGGGCGGCTGGTGGTGGACCATCTCGCGGAGCGGTACTTCGCGGGTGACCGACTCGCCTTCTTCGACGCCCTGTTGACGCTGCTGTTCGACTGGCACACCACCCTCTTCGGGTACGGCGTCGCCCTGGAGTCGCACCAGCAGAACGTGTCGGTGGTGCTCGAACCGGGGCGGCTGAGGCTGCTGTTCAAGGACAACGACGGGCCGCGCGTCAACACCGAGCGGCTCGGTGCGGTCCCGGCCTTCGACGACCCCCGCACGTTCACCACGGACGACGGCCCGATCGCCGACGTCTTCACGACCATCACCGTCCATCTCTGCGCCGGCGCCTACGCGTTCGGCCTCGACGACCCCGATCTGCTGGACCTGGTCCGCGAGCGGCTCACCGAGGCCGTCGAGCGGCTGGGCGGGGACGCGGGGGCCGTGCTGCGCAAGCGGGTTCTGGAGGCCAGCCGGCTGCCGGTGAAGGCGATGGTGTCCGCCGGGACGCTGCTGTCCAAGGAGCGGTCCGGGGCGGCCGACGTGAACAAGCACTACACCGACGGGCCCAACTACCTGCTGGGGAACGGCTCATGAGCGCCGGCTTCGGGCGGCCCCAGGTGTACGCGGTGGCGGGGTGCTACTTCGTCGCGTCGTTCGCCGCGCTGGGGCTGCCGCCGTATCTCACCGAGATCCTCCCGGAGTTGGGGGACGAGCAGGCGCGCTGGGCCGGGGTGCTGTATGTCGTGCCGACGGTGTTCGGTGCGTTGGGGGCGCCCTTGTGGGGGCGGCTCGCCGACCGGTTCGGGCGTAAACGGCTGCTGTTGCGCGCCCAGTTGGGGCTGACGCTGTCGTTCCTGCTCGCCGGGTGGGCGGACTCGCTGCTCACGTTCACGCTGGCGCTCGTCCTCCAGGGCATCCTGGGCGGGACGTTCGCCGCGTCCAACGGCTATCTGGGCGCGGCCCTGGAGGGTCCGGCGCTGTCGCGGGCGCTCACGCTGATGCAGGGCAGCGCGCGGGCGGCGCTGGTCGCGGCGCCGATCGTGGTCGGCTCGCTGTCGGGGTGGCTGTCGCCGCACCGGCAGTACGCGCTGCTGGCCGTGCTGCCGCTGACGGCGGCCGTGCTGCTGGCGCTGCTGCCGGAGCCGGAGCGGGGTCAACAGGCCGTGCGCCAGGCCGAGTCGGCCGTCGAGCACACACCGGTCGTGTCCCTGCGGGTGCTCTACACGCTGGAGTGCGCGTTCGTGTTCTCCACCGTCATCTCCTTCCCCTATCTGATCTCCCTGGTCGACGAGCGGGTGCCCGGGACGTCGTCGGCGCTGTCCGGTGTGCTGTTCGCGCTGCCCCATCTCTGTTATCTGGTCGCGGCGTTGCCGGTGCACTCGGCGTTCCGCGACCGGCCGCTGGGCGGGCTGGCGCTGGGGTTCGTGCTGATCGCGCTGGGGCTGGCCGGGCACGGGGTCGCGGGGTCGCTGGCCTCGCTGGTCCTGGCGCGGCTCGTGCTCGGCGCGGGGCTCACCCTCGGGCTCGTCTGTCTCTCCGTCCTGGCCGCCGACTGCGCGCGCGGCCGGGCGCCCGGCGGGATGTTCGGGTCGCTGGAGTTCTTCTCCAAGGCCGGCGCGGTCGCCGCCGGTGTCGCCGCCGCCGCGGGCAGCGCCCGCTACGGTCCGGCGGCCCCCGTCCTCACCGGTGGCGCCGCCGCGGCCACCGCCGCGCTCGCGACCCTCGTCCTCGCACCACGTACTCGCTCTCGCTGGAGCCGTTGATGCACTCCCTCACAGCCTCCGCCCCCGTCGAACTCCCCACGGCCGACCGGGCCGTGGCCCACACCCTCCTCAACTGCCTGCTGCGCGAGGTGTCCGGGCCCGAGCACCAGAGCGTCGTCGACGACGGCCACCTGCTGCTGCGCCTGCCCCGCCGGGGCGTTCTCCTGCGCGTCGCCCTGCGCCGGACCTCTCTGCTCGGCGCCCACCGGTTCGCCGGGCCCGTCGCCGAGCGGCAGGGCGACGGGTGGGCGGAGATCGACTGGCGCCGGCTCGCCCGACTCGCCCACGACGAGCTGTCGCTCAGGACCGGCGTGCGCAACGAGGAGTTCCTCGCGCAGGTCGTGTCCAGTCACGACGCGATCGAGTCGGCCCTGACCGGCGTACGCGGCACGGGTGTTGACGATCCCTACCTCGCCTCCGAGCAGGCGCTGCTCTTCGGGCACCGGTTCCATCCGACGCCCAAGGCGCGCACCGGGGACGCCCGCGACTGGGCCGCGTTCGCGCCGGAGGCCGGTGCCGTGTTCCCGCTCCGATACCTGGCTGTGCGGCCGGAGTTCATCGCCGGGGAGAGCGCGGAGGCGTGGGCCGGTGAGGCGCTGGACAGGCTGCGGGAGGCGCCCGAGGGGTACCGGCTGCTGCCGGTGCACCCTTGGCAGTACGCGTATCTGCGCGAACACCCCCTGCTGCTGGCCGCGTCGGAGCGCGGTGACGTGGTCGACCTGGGTACCGGGGGCCGGGAGTTCGCCGCGACGGCGTCCGTACGGACCCTGTACGACGGGGAGACGTTCCTCAAGTTCAGCCTGAACGTGCGGATCACCAACTGCCTGCGCAAGAACAGCAGTTACGAGCTGACCGGTGCTGTCGCGCTGACCCGGGCGCTGGC
Source organism: Streptomyces niveiscabiei (assembly GCF_001419795.1). Classification (GTDB taxonomy): domain Bacteria; phylum Actinomycetota; class Actinomycetes; order Streptomycetales; family Streptomycetaceae; genus Streptomyces; species Streptomyces niveiscabiei. Next base: position 20,407 of record NZ_LIRL01000189.1, on the reverse strand, counting down.
GCCCGCGCTCGCCGACCTCGCGGAGCGGTTCCCCGGAGCGGCCGTGCTGCGTGAACCCGCCTACCGTTCCCTGGCGTTGCCCGGTCCCGACGGTACGCCCGACCGGGATCTCCTGGAGGGGTTCGGGGTGATCGTCCGTGAGGGGCTGCCCCGGCGGCTGGCTCCCGGGGCCACCGCGCTCCTCGCGGCGGCCGTCGCCGACGAGTTCCCCACGAGCGGCGCGCAGATCTCCCGGCTCCTGCCCGACAGCGCACCCGCGACAGCTCTCGCCTGGTGGTCGGCGTACCTGGACCTGCTGCTGCCGCCGGTCCTCGCCGCGTACTTCGACCACGGGCTCGTCCTGGAGCCCCACCTCCAGAACGTCCTCGTCTGCGTCGACGCCTCCGGGATGCCCGCGCAGGTCCTCTTCCGTGACCTGGAGGGCACGAAGCTGCTGCCCGAGCACCACTCCGGCACCCTCGCCGCGCTCCCCGCCGACGTCGCGGGGCCCATGACGTACGACGCGCTGCGCGGCTGGGACCGGGTCGTGTACTGCCTGTTCGTCAACCACGTCGCCGAGCTGCTCGCCGCCCTCGCCGATCTGCACCCGTCCCTGGAGGGCGAGTTGTGGGCTCGGGTGCGGGGCGCGATCGAGGGGTACGCAGCGCGGCACGGCTGCCCGCCGAGGCTCGCCGCGCTCCTCGCCGGGGTGCCGTTGCCCGCGAAGGCGAACCTCCTCACACGGTGGGAGCGCAAGGCGGACCGGGAGGCGGGGTACGTACGGCTGGCCTCGCCGCTGGCGGAGTCGATCCTCGCGGGGAGTGTGGGCCGGTGAACCGGGTGCACGAGTACACGCTGAGCCTTCCCGCCGGTGAACTCCCCTCCTACGTGTACGACTTGGCCGCGTTGTGCGAGCATGCCGCCGCAGTCCGGGCCGCTTTGCCCTCCCGGGTCGAGGTGTACTACGCCGCCAAGGCCAATCCCGAGGCGGAGATCCTCGCCGCGCTGGGGGCGTACGTCGACGGGTACGAGGTGTCCTCCGGGGGTGAACTCGCCCACGTGGCATGGGCGGTGCCCGGTCGCCCCCTGGCCTTCGGCGGGCCCGGGAAGACGCCGGACGAGGTGCGGGCCGCGCTGGACGCCGGGGTCGAGCGGTTCCACGTCGAGAGCGAGTACGAGCTGTCGATGCTGGCCTCGCTCGCGGGCGGGCGGCGGGTTTCGGTGCTGCCTCGCGTCAACTTGGCCGTTCCCGACGGGGCGTTGACAGGGAGTCAGCTCGCGATGGGCGGTCGGCCCACCCCGTTCGGCATGGACCCCTCGCAGGCTGCGGCCGTCGCACGAGGGCTCGCCTCAGGAGCGTACGGGAACCTCGAACTCGTCGGCGTCCACGCGCACTTGGCGAGCGGGCTGGACGCCGAGGCGCAGGTCGCCGTCGCCGGGGCCGTCGTGGAGTGGGCCACCGGGCTCGGGGTTCCGCTGGCCGAGGTCAACGTGGGCGGGGGGATGACCGTCGACTACGGCGATCCTTCACGCCTGTTCGACTGGGTGGCGTACGGCAAGGGGCTGGGGGAAATCGCCGACGCCCACCCGGAGTTGACGTTGCGGATCGAGCCGGGGCGGGCGCTCACCGCGTACTGCGGGTGGTACGTCACCGAGGTGCTCGACGTGAAGCGCAGCCACGGTGAGGAGTTCGCGGTCGTCCGTGGCGGGACGCATCATCTGCGGACGCCCGCCACGAAGGGGCATGACCAGCCGTGCGTGGTGCTGCCGGTCGAGGAGTGGGCGCATCCGTGGCCGCGTGCCGCCGCTTCCGGTGAACTGGTCACGCTGGCCGGGCAGCTGTGCACGCCGAAGGATCTGCTGGCCCGGGGTGTGCCGGCGGGCGGGGTGCGGGCCGGGGACCGGGTGGCGTTCTCGATGGCCGGGGCGTACGCGTGGAACATCTCCCACCATGAGTTCCTGATGCATCCGCGGCCGGGGTTCCACTTCCTGGACTGAACTCCCTGGGCCGGACTCTCTGGCTGGAGTTGCCGGGCTGACCCCCCTGGGCCGGACTCCCTGGCTGAACTTGCCGGGCTGAACTACCTGGGCGGGACACTCTGGCTGAACTTGCCGGCCTGGACTCCCTGGGCCGGACATGGCGCGAGGGCCGACCGGAGGTTTTCCCGGTCGGCCCTCGTCCCGTGGCCGGTTCAGCCCTCGATGGCCGGGAGCAGGCCCGTCACCGGGGCGGCGAGGTCGGTGAGCTGGTGCAGCTGGCCCAGCTCGTTCGGGATGCCGCCGAGCTTCTTCACCTCGCTGACCTGGCCGGACACGCTCGGCATCTTGTCCCGGTGTTCGGCGGGGATGTCGCTGACGGCGAGGTCGTCGAGCAGGGCGATCGGGTTGAGCTTGCCGGCGTCCGTCGGAACGGCGTCCGCGGCGTTCGCCATCGGGGCGGCGAGGCCGGCGACACCGGCGGCGAGAGCGGCGGCGGCGAGCATGCGTCGAGTCGAGATCATGCCCTCAGCAACGCGCCCGGCACCCGCGCGGTAACGGGTGGTGACCGGCGCTCACTCGACAGGCTGAGCGGTTGCCTGCGGCGCGGCTCCGGAGGACGCTCGTAAGGGTGGGGGCCCTACGGCCCGTCCCCGTCTCGGCCCGCGGCCCTCCCGGGAGGTCACCATGGGCACCACCTTCGACACCGACACCCTGCGCCGGGGCATCGAGCAGTCGACCACCTCCGAGACGCTGCTGTCGCTGTACGCCGACGACGCGGAGATCCACGTCATCGACCGCAACACCCAGCCGAGCCACCCCCTCGTCCTGCACGGCCGCACCGAGATCGCCGCGATGCTCGACGACGTCTACAGCCGCGACATGACCCACAAACTCGAACACTGCGTCATCCAGGGCGACGAACTCGCCTACACGGAGTCCTGCCAGTACGCCGACGGCACCCGCGTCCTCGCGGAGTCCGCGGTCTCCCTGCGGGACGGCAAGATCGTCCGCCAGACGATGATCCAGGCCTGGGACGAGGAGGCGTCAGGCTGAGCCTCAGCAGTACCCCCGGTCGTAGATAGCCCGCAGCCACGGTTCCCGGACGGTGGGATGGCGGGCGAGGCGATGGCGGAAGACCTCCTCGTCAGGGCGGAAGACATAGCTGAGCCGCTCCGACACCGGGTAGTCCCCCCGCACCCCCTCCGGCATCCCACCGCTCACCGGCATCGGCAGGGACAACCGCGCCACGATCCCGAGCGCCGGATACAGCCACATCCGCGCATCCAGCGGCACGATCCCGGCTGCCCGGCGAGGCCGCCACACCTCGCCTGTACGCGGGTGCAGGGGCACTACGACGATGTCGGCACCGGAGTCGATGCCCGGCCCGGCGAGTCCCACGGTGCGCGTCGGCGGACCTGCCGGAAGAAGCTTGGCGAGGGTCGGCCCGAAAAGATACGCGAGAAGCCCGCCACCGCTGAACCCGACGGGCTCTCCCCCGGTCTCCACCAGCAGATCGACCAGCGCCGCACCGATCGCGGCTTCCCAACGGGGACTCCAGTACTCGTCGAACACATCCCCACCCGCGTTCCACGTCCGGGAGGGCTCGACCAGGGGAACACACTCATACTCCGACGCGAGTGCACCCCAGTCCGCCCCCGACCGCCCAGCACCCCGCACACATCGCACCCCAGCCGGATCCAGCCGCACCGCCTGCCACAACGTGCAGTCGTCGATCCGCGTCGCCACCGCCCGACCACACGTCCCACAGGCCAGATTCGGGCCATCCCGCCCATCCAGACCCAGGCAGTAACCATCACACCGCTCAGGAATCAGCACCATCCCCCGCGCATCCCCCGGCGCAAGAACGACCGCACCCACCGCCCCATCCGAAAAACCGGCCACCGGCGCGAACACCCCCCGTTCGGCGGCCCCTTCAGCCCCGACCTCATCCCACAACCGCCACGGCGGCCCAAACGGCTCCGAATCGACGGCATAGGTCCCCGGCCCCATCAGAACAGGCAACAAGTCATGCCCCACCCGCTGCCGCGCATGCGCCGGCAACACAACTTCCTCCACAGGACAACTGAGTTCACCCCCACACCCCCCGCACACAAAAACATCCATCACCCGAAATTCTCACCACCCCCGCCCCACCGGCCAACTGATTTACGCTGGCCCTGGGCCGTGACTGGCGCTGAGGTGGATCACCACCGGGGAGCGGCCCGGCCGACCGATGCCGCGCGCCTGGGCGATGAACCGCTCGAGGAGTGTGACGCGTATGCCCCAGGCCCGGCTCATGGACGGCACCGCCCTTGCGGCGCGGATCGTGGAGGACGTGGCGAAGCGGGCGGCCCGGCTGCCTGGCCCGCCCTGTCTCGCGACGGTTCTCGTCGGCGACGATCCCGCGTCGGTGACGTACGTCAGGATGAAGCGCAACCGGTGCCGGAAGGCGGGGATCGAGTCGCGGCACGTCTCGTTGCCCGCCGGGACGACGACCGCCGAACTCGTCGCGAAGCTCACCGAGTTGTCCGAGGACCCTGGTGTGCACGGCATTCTGCTCCAGCACCCGATGGGCGAACACATCGACGAGCGCGCGGCGTTCGAGGCGATCGCGCCCGAGAAGGATGTCGACGGGGTCACCTTCGCCTCGTTCGCGGCGATGAGTTTCGGGCTGCCGGGGTTCGTGTCGTGCACGCCGGGCGGGATCATGCGGCTGCTGGACGAGTACGGGGTGGACCCGGCGGGGAAGCGGGCCGTGATCGTCGGGCGGAGTGCCATTCTGGGCAAGCCTGTTGGGATGCTGCTGCTGGCGCGGGACGCGACCGTCACGTACTGCCATTCGCGGACGCGGGACCTGTCGGGTGTTCTCCGTGAGGCCGACATCGTCGTGGCGGCTGTCGGACGGCCGCAGCTCATCGCCGGGCGGGATCTCAAGCCCGGGGCGGTGGTTGTCGATGCCGGGTACAACCCGGGGAACGTCGGGGACGTCGACTTCGTGTCCGCGCTGGAGCGGGCCTCGTTGGTCACGCCCGTGCCTGGTGGGGTGGGGCCGATGACCATCTCCGTGTTGTTGGAGCAGACCGTGACGGCGGCGGAGCGGCAGATGGGCGGGTGAGGGATGGGGGCGCCCCTGGTCGGCGGCAGGGGCGCTCCCTCGGTGCGGTCAGTTGCGGGTCCACTTCTGGTTGGGCTGGCCGTTGCAGGTCCACAGGACGAGTTGTGTGCCGTTGGTCGTGCCGGCGGCGTTCGCGTCGAGGCAGAGGGCTGCGTTGGCGTTCGTGATTGTGCCGTCCGGGTTGAGGTTCCACTTCTGGTTGGGCTGGCCGTTGCAGTCCCAGATGACGGTTTTCGTGCCGTTGGTGGTGCCGAGGTTGTAGGCGTCGAGGCACTTGTTGCCGTACAGGACGAGTTCCTTGCGGGAGGTGTATGTCCAGGTCTGGTTCTGGCCGGCGTTGCAGTCCCAGAGTTGGGCCTGGGTGCCGTTGGCGATGGTGTTGTCGTCGATGTCGAGGCAGCGGGTGGACTGGGTGCCGATGAGTTCGGTGCCGTTCGTTCCCGGTAGCGGATGGATTGTGATGTCGGCCAGTGTCGGTGCGCCGGTGAAGGTCAGGGTGTTGGCGGAGCCCTTCGCCAGGGAGACCTGGACGCTGATCGTGCCTGGGGAGGCGCCCGTCGGCGGGAAGGAGACCGCTGTCGTGTGCTGGCCGTTGACGCTGAGCGTGGCGGTGCGGGCGGACGACGTGTTGTTGACGTACGCGACGTCGACGACCTTGAGGCCCCCGGATCCGGCGGTGACGCCGGAGAAGGAGGAGGTGCCGGTGTGGACACTGGACGCGGCCTCGGTGCCACCGGTGACGGTGAGCATGACGGAGCCGCCCGCCGGGACACTGGCGGTGTAACTCCCGCTGTAGGAGCCGATGTTGGCGCGGGCCCAGAGGTCGCGGACGGTCGCGGGCGCGTCCGTGAGGCCGAGGTCGGACCAGCGGACGGTGATGTTCGCGGCGGCGGACGTGCGGTTGAGGAGGACGACGGCGCGGTTGCCGTTGCCGGCGAGGACCTTGCCGTACGCCTGGAGCCCGGTCGTGTCCTCGGAGACCTTGACACCCTGGAGCCCGCGCGGGTCCTGGTCGACGGCGATGACCTCGGGGTTCTTGAGGATCGCGGCTGTCTCGGCGGTCATCGTCGACAGGTTGTTGCCCGCGAGGAGAGGGGCGCCGGAGATCGCCCAGAGGTTCATGTGGGTGCGGTTCTGGGCCGCGGTGAAGCCGTCCATGCCGGTCATCAGCATGTCGGCGTCGTTGTAGTAACCGGTGTGCTGCGCGGTGGGGTGCAGGTTCCGGTCGAAGTTGGTGAGCAGGTTCGTCATGGACGGCTTGTTGCCGTAGAGGATGATGTCGTCGTTGGTGCGCCACATCGCGCCCTGGCCGGGCGCCCAGTTCCAGGGGTTCTTGCGGCCCCAGTTGCACAGCGACAGCGTCATCGGGCGGCCGGTGGTGGCGGTCGCGCGGGTGATCGCGTCGCTGATGGACCGGTACGTGGTCGCCGGGTCGAGGCCCTCCGCGTCGCCGCCGCACCAGTCGACCTTCACGAAGTCGAAGCCCCACTTCGAGAACTGGAGCATGTCCTGGTCGTAGTGGCCCTCGCTGCCGGAGCCGGGCGCGGCGGGGCGGCCGGTCGGGTAGTAGTACCCGCAGCCGTCCTTCCCGGCGTCGGTGTAGATCCCGGCCTTGAGGCCCTTGCTGTGGATGTAGTCGGCGATCGCGGCCATGCCGCCGGGCCACTCGGACTGGTCGACGGTGATGTTCCCGGCGGCGTCCCGCGTGCCCTGCCACCAGCCCTCGTCGATGTTGACGTACCGGTACCCGGCCTCCGGCAGCCCGGCCGCCGCGAACGCGTCGACCTGCTGCTTGATGACGCCGTAGTCGATCTTCGCGGCGAAGCTGTTCCAGGAGGCCCAGCCCATCGGCGCGCTCGGTACGGCGATCTGGCGCGAGGTCGCGGCCTGGGCGGGGACCGGCTGGACGAACAGGAGAGCCGCCGCCGCGGACAGGGCGAGGGCGGCGACGGATCTGCACCGGCGCAGGAGAGGGGGGTACATGCGGCTCCGTAAGGGTCGGGGGGAAGCGGCATTTCGTCCGGGGTATCGAACAGGGATCGACGAATCGAACGTGTCGCGGGCCGAAAATAGAACCGGCGAGTAGCGAAGTCAACGGCTGGGACAGGAGTGAACTGGCTCTTTTTCCAGGGTCGTTCGCCCCTCCACGACGCCCCGGCCGCCATACTGTCGCTCGTGCGAGTCGCGATCATGACGGCGGGTTCCCGGGGCGACGTGGCCCCCTTCACCGGGGTCGGCCATGCCCTGGTGGGCGCCGGACACGAGGTCACCCTGGTCACCCACGCCCGCTTCGAACCCCTCGTCGCCGGGTCCGGCGTCGCCTTCCACGCGCTGCCCGTCGACCCCCGCGCCGAGCTGGAGTCCGCGCGCGGCCGTGGCCTGCACCGCAGCGGCAGCGGCCTCGGAAAACTGGCCCGCGTGGTGGGGATGGCCCGGTCGCTGGTCGGCGAGATGGCGTACGACGTCGTCGCGGCGGCCCGCAAGAGCGACGCGCTGCTCCTGTCCGCGTCCCTGTCCCCGCTGGGCCACGTCGTCGCCGAGGCCCTCGACCTCCCCGCGCTGGACCTCCCCCTCCAACCCATCACCGCGACACGGGAGTTCGCGCCCCCGATGCTCGGCGCGGGCTCCTACGGCCCGCTCCTGAACCTCCTCGCGGGCCACGTCGTCGACCGCTCCGTGGACCACGTCTTCGCCCCCGCACTCCCTTCGGTCCGCGCGGAGTTGGGGGTACCCCGCCCGCCGCGCCGCCGACGCCGGCCCCGCCGCCCGATGCTGCACGGCTTCAGCCCCTCGGTCGTCCCCCGCCCCACGGACTGGCGCGCGGACCTGGAGGTCACGGGCTACTGGTGGCCGTACGACACGACCACCCAACTCCCGGCTCGCCTGAGGGACTTCCTGGACGCCGGTCCCCCACCGGTCTTCGTCGGCCTGGGCAGCGCGACGGTCCCCGACCCGGTGGCGCTGAGCACTCAGATCGTCCACGCACTGCGCCTCGCCGGGCTACGGGGGGTGATCCAACGTGGCTGGGCGGACCTGGCGGCGGAGGGGGACGACATCCTGACGATCGAGGACGTACCTCACTCGCTGCTGTTTCCCCGGACGGCTGCGGTCGTCCACCACTGCGGAGCGGGCACGACAGCGGCCGGCATCCGCGCCGGGGTGCCATCGGTGCCGGTCCCGATCCAGTTCGACGAGGGCTTCTGGGCGAGACGGCTGGTCACGCTGGGGGTGGCACCGGAGGCGATCCCCCTGAGAAGGCTGACGACGGAACGGCTCGCGGAGGCGCTGCGGCGGGCGACGGGTGAACCGGAATTCGCGGAGCGAGCAAGGGAGTTGGGGGAGCGAGTGCGCGGGGAGGACGGGGTGGCAAGAGTAGTGGAGGCGGTGGGAAGGCTTGCTTAGCCCACACCCACACTCGCACCCCCGTACCCGATCACCTCCATCTCACCCCCGAACCGGCCACTCCCCCACCGGCCGCAGAATCCCCAGCAACTGCCTCACCAGCTCATCCACCACCTCATCGAGCCCCGCCTCCACCCACCCCGCACTCCAGTCGTGCAGCAACCCGTTCACACTCCCGATGAACGCGGTCGCCGCCAGCCGATAGTCCCGCTCGACCGCCTCCCCCCGGAGCGCCGCAGCCGACGCCTCCGCCACGATGAGGTCGATCCACCGCGCCCGCCGGGCAAGGCGCTGGGACTCCAGCCGAGGACTGACCCCCACGATCTCCACGAACGTGATGCGGATCCGGCGAGGGTCGGTCGTCACGTTGCGGGCGTACGCCCGGAAGATCGCGGTCACGCGCTCGACCAGCGGCAGATCGTCCACCGCGGCGAACGTGTCGAGCACCGCCTCCTCGGCCCAGTCGTTCACCTGGAGGTGCAGCGCCGCGAGCACGTCCTCCAGCGTCCGGAACTCCTCGTAGAACTGGCGGGTGGACAGCCCCGCGGCCTCGCTGAGCGCGGCGACGGTCGTGCCCCGGTACCCCGGCGCTCCCCCGAACAGCTCCAGGGCAGCCGCGAGGAAGCGGCGACGCCGTTCGGCCTGCCGTTCTTCCGCGCTTTTGCCACCGTACCGACCGGTCGGCCCTTTGAGCCTGCCCGTCAATGACCCTCCTCGTTCGCTCCTGCGGCCAATTTTGTCGTGTCCGGAGTCTTGTGGCGAAGGCCACCCCCTCCTTACTTTCCAGTAAGTCAGATCTGGAATCGCACGTCTTCAGATCTGGCGGAGCCGCTTTCACCCCTGTCACCGCCCTCGGATGGAGGCAACACCCCCCATGCCTGCTGTCAGATCCAGGCACCTGTGCACGCTTGCCGCCGCTCTCACCCTGACCCTCGCCGCCCCTGTCGCCTCCGCGCACGCCGCCCCGGACGCGGCGGCGTTGCGGGAGGTGCTGTTCGTCGGGAACAACTGGGACGGCACCGCCGACGTCATCAAGTCGACCGGCGACTACGCGAAGATCGGCCGCATCAACGTCATCCCGGACAAGGACCAGCGGATGGCGGAGATCCAGGCCGACCCGATCAAGTGGATCTACTTCACCGCGATCCGCAACGGCGTCGGCGAGGGCCACGACCAGTTCGTGGACGACATGTACACCACGCCGGACGGCGCGTCGGTGGTCGTCTCCCGCCCGAGCTTCGCCGACGTCGTGTCCATCGACCTCGCCACCGGGGCCATCAACTGGCGCTTCCCGGTGTCGGGTTACCGTTCCGACCACATGGCGGTCTCCCCCGACGGCACGCGCGTCGCGGTCTCCGCCTCGATCTCGAACACCGTGCACGTGCTGGACATCAACACGGGCCGCCAGCTCGGCAAGTTCGCCACCGGCGACAAGCCGCACGAGAACATCTTCACCAAGGACGGCAAGTACATCTACAACATGTCGATCGGGGACGTGAACACGAGCCTCGACGCGCCCTGGCTGGACTGGACGAAGGGCGACCGGCGCATCACGGTCGTCGACGCGACCACGTACCAGCAGGTCAAGGTCATCGACATGCGTGCGCGGCTGGACGCGATCGGCCTGACCGACTACTCGGACGCGGTCCGCCCGGCGGTGTTCTCGCCGGACGAGTCGAAGCTGTACTTCCAGGTGTCGTTCTTCAACGGCTTCTTCGAGTACGACCTCGCGACCGACCGCATCACCCGTACGAAGACCCTCCCGAAGAACGCGGCGACCAGCGACGACCGCACCTCGTTCGTCAACGACTCGCGCCACCACGGGATCTCGATGAGCCCGGACGGCAGCAAGCTGTGCGTCGCGGGCACCATGGACGACTACGCGACCGTCGTGAACCGCACGACGCTCCAGGAAGGCCCGCTGGTCACCGCCTCCAAGCCCTACTGGGCGACGGTCAGCGGCGACGGCAAGGCGTGCATCGTCTCGGAGAGCGGCGCCGACCAGGTCACCGCGATCGACTTCGCGACCGGCCAGAAGGTGACGTCGGTGCCGGTGGGCGACCATCCGCAGCGCGTCCGGCTGGGTCACGTGGCGACCACGTGGACGTCCCCCTCCTGACAACCCATCAAAGATGCGTCCCCTCGGGAGAGTTCCCGAGGGGACGCACCACGTTCAGCTGAACTTCTGCGCCACCCACCCCGCCAGCTCCGTACGAGCGGCGGCCAGCGCCGAACTCGACGGCGCGGACGCCCCGTTGGTGACGAGCGCGTAGTGCAGGGTCCCCGAGTCGGAGGCGCTCAGCAGCAGTCTCCGGCTCCCGGTACCGCCCGGTTCGGCCGCCGCGCCGATCTTCGTGGACGCCGAGTACGCCCCCGGCCCGTGCACCGTCCCGAGGTCGGAGACGACGGTGGTCGTGGCCGTCGGGAAGGTCGCCGGGAGGTGCAACTCGGTAGGCGCGGAGCCCCCGTTGGAACGCCACACGAGCACGCTGTACTGCCCCGACCCGACGAGCGAGGACACGTTCGGCAGCGAACCGGGCACCGGGTTCCAGGTCAGGACGGTCGAGCCGTCACGTGAGCGGTCCTCGTAGGTGAACGCCAGCGTCGTACCGGCGGTGGCGCTCGGGTAGACCCGGTCGAGGAGCCGTCCGTCCTGCCGCAGCACCGGCGTTCCGGAGTCGTCGAGGCGTACGGCGGAGAGGTCCTCGTCGTTCCAGGCGTCGCCGGTGGTGAGGAGCTTGTCGGGGTTGCCGTTCATGTATTCGTGGTGGCGTCCGTTGTAGATGTCCCACTGCCACTGCGAGCCGGACAGGACGGGGCCCGAACTCGCGGGCGTGGACCACCAGTTGGCGCCCTTCACGCGGGAGTCGAGGGCCTGGTACATGGCCTTGAGGACGGTCGGGGCCTTGCCGGCGGTCGCACCGGCCAGGGGGTGGCCGAACTCGCTGACGATGGCCGTCGTCCCCGTCGCCGTGGCGCGGTCGCGGACGGTGCCGAAGTCGGTGACGTACTGGCCGTCGGAGGCGTTGCCCCACATGAGGATGCCGGAGATGGCCTTCTGGTCGTAGAAGTGGGTGTTGAAGACGTAGCGGGAGCCGAGGGTGCCGACGTCGAGGAAGCCGCCCTCCTCCTTGCTGACGTTGCCGTTCCAGAAGAGGTTGGGTTCGATCATCGCGGGCTTGTCCTGCCAGCCCGCCGCGTCCATGCGGGCGCGGAACTTCACGTAGAACGGCCAGAGCAGGTTCTGCTCCCAACTCCGGCTCTTCTGGCCGGAGTCGTAGGTGCCGGCGTAGGGCTCGTTGTAGGGGTTGAAGCCGATGACACCCTTGAACTGATCGTCCGTCAGGTTCTGCTTGAGATAGGCCATGACTTTCTGAGCGGTCGTCAGGAAGCTGTCCTGGACGCCGTGGTTGTTGTTCCAGAAGTCGTACTGGCCGGCCTTCACCGCGTTGTTCTGGGTGATGTTCTGGCCCCACATGATGCAGATGCCGCACGACTCCCGCGGGTAACCCCCGAGGTCCACGGCCCACTTGGGGGCGCCGTCGCCGGTGTACCAGCTGCCGGAGTTGAAGACGTACCGGGAGTACAGGTCCTGGTGGAAGTCGGGGTAGACCCGGATCCCGGCGTCCAGGAAGGCGCCGATCTGGGCGGTGGCGGCCGAGATGTACGCGGCGTCGAGCTGTCCGCGTACGGGTTCGGCGTAGGCCCAGGAGAGGAGGAAGCGTACGGAGTTCCCGCCGCCGAGGGCGCGCAGCGCGGTGGCGGACTTCTTGGCGTCGGCGACGGAGGCGAAGGGCAGGCCCTTGTTCTCGTCGAGCTTGGTCTCGCCGGAGACGTTGTAGCCGCGCAGCACGACCTCGCGGCCGGTGGCGTCGACGAAGCGGCCGTTCGCGACGGTGAGGGCGGTGCCGTCGAACGACAGGGAGTCGGGGACAGGGGCGGCGGCACCGGCCTGTGGGACCAGCGTCGCCAGGAATCCGCAGAGGACAACCAGAACAGCGAGCAGACGAGCCCGAATATTCGGCATGTCCATTACATTCGGTTGTTTTCCGGACAGCGTCAATACTTCTGACTCATGAGTAAGTTTCTGCTCTTGTATCCCACCAGCCGCCCACCAGCCGCCGCCTTGCCGGACTCGAAGATCCTTGACCGTTCCATGGCCAACAGGGACGGCCCTCGACTCGTCTCTTTGGTACAGAAGTAGCAAAGTTGTCCGGTAAGGATCAGGAGGTGGTCATGTCGCTGACAGGTACGGCGTTCTTCGTCGTTCTCGTGGCGGTGACCGCGCTGGCGGTGGTGGCGACCATCGCGTTGTGGGCGAGGGTTCGGGGACCGCGTGTGGTGCGGTGGGCGGTACAGGCGGTGCTGATCGGCGTGTGCCAGCTCACCGCGATCTCCGTGGTGGCCGTGTGGATCAACAACAGTTACGGCCTGTACGCCTCCTGGGACGACCTGATGGGCACCGACAACACGACCGCGATGACCATGCCGGGGCCGCCGGTCGACCGGGCCAAGTTCAGCAAGGGCACGCAGGACGGCGTCCTCGACACCTACTTCCGGGGCAAGAAGTCGCTGCTGTCCGGACAGGTCCTCGTGTGGACGCCGCCCCAGTACGACGAGGCCACGTACCGCACCAAGCGCTTCCCCGTGCTGATGCTGCTGCACGGGGTGCCGGGGTCGCCGCAGTCCTGGCTGGAGCACGGCGGGATGCCGGGCGACTTCGCCGACCTGCTGGCGCAGCGCGCCGTCCACCCCTTCATCCTGGTCATGCCGGTCGTGAACCCCGGCAGCGTCGACACGGATTGCAGTGACCTGCCCGGCCACAAGGTCGCCACCTGGCTCTCCGCCGACGTGCCCGACCTGGTGCGGACGAAGTTCCGGACGATCAGCGGGCCCGGCGGGTGGGGGGTCGCCGGGTACTCCACGGGCGGGTTCTGCGCCGTGAAGCTGCCCCTCCAGTTCCCCAAGGTGTTCGGCGCGGGCGCGGCCCTCGACCCCGACCCGCTGACCGGCGACACGTCGGTCCTCACCGACCCCGCCGTACGCCGCCGCAACGCCCCCACCCACATGGTCAGGGGGACCAAGGCACGGGTGAGCCTCTTCCTCGCGACGTCCCGCCAGGACCGGCTCAGCCCGGCCTCCTCCATCGAGCAGTTCGTGGCAGCCGCCGCGGGGACGCCGGTCGAGATCCGTACGCAGCTGCTGAGCAGCGGCGGGCACAACTACAACACCTGGAAGGCGGAGTACCCGGAGGCGTTCACACTGCTCAGCCAGTGGCTGCGGGCACCGCGCTGAGACCGGGGCCCAGTCGGTAACCTCACCTCCAGAGCCTGGAGGTGAGGGTGGGACTTCGGGAGCGGATCTCGGCGGAACTCACGGCGACCATGCACGGCGGCGACCTGCACCTGGAGCGGTACGCGCAGCCGTACGGCGATCCCGGGCTGTTCGGGATCGCGCCCGGCGACCCGGTGTGGCAGGTGCACGGGCAGGCCACCGGGATGCTGACCGGCGGATTCGCCGCGCTGATGCTCCAGTCGCTGCATCCGCTGGCCATGGCGGGGGTCGACCAGCACTCCGACTTCCGCGCGGATCCGGTCGGGCGGCTGAACGGGACCGTGCGGTTCGTCACGACGACGACGTTCGGCTCCGCGCCGGCCGCCCGCGAGGTGATCGACCTGGTCAAGCGCATCCACACCAAGGTGAACGGCACGGCGCCCGACGGCCGCCCGTACCGCGCGGACGACCCCGCCCTGCTCACCTGGGTGCACACCGCCGAGGTGAGCAGCTTCCTCGCCGGGCACCAGGCGTACGCGCCCCGCGCGCAGCGGCTGACGCCGGCCGAGTGCGACGCGTACTACGACCAGGTCGCCCCCGTCGCCGAGGCACTGGGCGCGCGGGGCGTACCGCGTACGTCGCTCGAAGTCGCCCGGTACCTCGACCGGCTCCGCCCCCACCTCCACGCCACCCCGGCCGCACTGGACTCGGTCCGGTTCCTGCGCCGCTTCGGCCGCACCCGGCGGGAGCGGCTGGTGGTCGGGCGGCTCATGAACGCGTCGATAGGGCTGCTGCCGGATTGGGCGCGCGCCGAAATGGGCATCCACCGCCCCGCCGCCGTCCGCACCGCCTGGGACCGGCCGCTGGCCACGGCGGTGGGGCGCACGCTGGAATGGGGCCTGGGCCCGTCGAAGATCCAGGCTGCGGCAAGGGGGCGGCTGACATGACCAGGGCCTGTCCGGCGGCTCAGGCCGCGGCCGGACGGGCCCTACGTGTCCAGCCGCAGTTCGCACCACACCTGCTTGCCCCCGCTGACCGGTACCGTCCCCCACGCCTCCGACACCGCCTCCACCAGCAGGATTCCCCGCCCGCCGGTCGCCTCCCAGCTCAGGCCCGTCGGCTTCACGGGCGTTCTGGGTGACGTGTCCGTGACCGCGAGCCGCAGACGGCGTCCCAGCAGGGTCATGTCCAGGCGGACCTGGCCCTCCGTGTGGATCAGCGCGTTCGTGACCAGCTCGGACACGGCCAGGAGTGCGCCGTCCATCTCGGAGTCCTCGACCCCCCAGCTCTTCAGCGTGCGCCGCGTGAAGCGGCGGGCGTGGCGGGAGGCCTCGGGGACCCGCCAGACGGTCCAGCCCTCGCGGAGGGGCCGGACCGACATGCCGTCGTAGCGCAGGAGGAGCAGGGCGATGTCGTCGCCGCGGTGCGCCTGGGTGAGGAGGCCGTCGGCGACGAGGTCGAGGTGGGCGGGGTCGGCGGCGGCGAGCCCGGTGCAGACCCGTGCGAAGCCCTCGTCCATGGAGGAGCCGGCGGACTCGACGAGGCCGTCCGTCATGAGCGCGACGACCGTCCCCTCCCGCAGCCGCAGCGGCACGAGCGGGAACTCCGCCTGGGCGACGACGCCGAGCGGCGGCCCCCCGTCCTCGTCGGCGACCTCCGTGGAGCCGTCCGGGTGACGCAGGGCGGGCGGCGGGTGCCCGGCGCGGACGCACCAGGCGGTGCCGGACTCCATGTCGACGTCGACGTACACACAGGTGACGAAGAGGTCCGTCTCCAGTTCGAGGAGGAGGCGGTTGGCGTGGGCGACGACGACGTCGGGCGGGTGGCCCTCGGTGGAGTAGGCGCGCAGGGCGGTGCGCATCTGGCCCATGAGGGTCGCGGCGGCGGTGCTGTGGCCCTGGACGTCGCCGATGACGAGGGCGACGTGGTTGTCGGGCAGGGGGATGACGTCGTACCAGTCGCCGCCGACCTCCAGGCCGGCCGTGGCGGGGAGGTAGCGGGCGACGGCGACGCCGCCGGGCAGGCGGGGCAGGCTGCGGGGCAGCAGCTGGCGCTGGAGCATGCCGACGAGTTCGTGCTCGGCGTCGAAGGCGTGGGCGCGGGTGAGGGCCTGTCCGGCGAGCCCGGCGGAGGCGGTGAGGAGGGCGCGCTCGTCGGGGCCGAAGTCGTGCGGGGCGTTCCAGCCGACGAGGCAGGCGCCGACCGTACGGCCCGCTGCGGCCAGCGGCAGCACGGCGAGGCCCCCGGGCCCGAGGTCGCCGAGCGCCGGTTCCAGGGCGGTTCCGGCGTTCCAGATCCGTACCCGCCCCTCGCGCAGCACGGCGGCCAGCGTCGGCAGGGACCCCATGGGCGCGTCGGGCCACTCACCGCGCCACTCCAGGCGCCACAGCTCGGGCCAGGACTCGGGGTAGGGCGGGTCGAGGACGGTGACGACGAGCCGCTCGCCCTCCAGCTCGGCGAGGGCGATCCGGTCGGCGCGCAGGGGGCCGCGCAGGGCGGAGACGACGGCGTGGCTGACGTCGCGGACGGTCCCGGCGGTGGAGAGGGCGGCGGCGAGCCGCTGGACGCGGGCGACGTCGGTGACCTCGGGCCGTACGGCGGCGGCGTCGGCGACCGTGCCGACGAGCCGTACGGGGCGGCCCGCCTCGGCCTGGGCGAGGCGTCCGCTCAGGCGCAGCCAGCGGGGCGTGCCGGTGGGGCCGATGACCCGGAACTCCAGTTCGCGGTCGCCGAGGGACATGTGGTCGGCCTCGACGACCGACATCAGGGCGGGGAGGTCCTCGGGGACGGCGAGGCCGAGGAGGGTCTCCACGCGGCCGTCGAACTGGTCGCGGGCGATCCCGAACAGCTCCAGGAGGCGGTCGCCGGCCTCGACGCGGCCGGTGTCCATGGCGAGGGCGAAGCCGTCGCCGCCGACCTCGTCGGGCGGGGTGGCCGGGGATTCGGGCCAGGTGAGGGCGTCGGCGACGAGGGCGAGGCACTCGCGGTCGTCGGCGTCGAAGGGCCGCTCCCCGACGGCGACCAGGCAGCCGCCGCCGGCCGGCAGGGCGGTCAGGTGGACCTCTCCGGCGGCCATCCGGCGGGATTCCGCGCAGTCGGCGAGGTCGCCGGGGCCGAGCCGTACGGGGCGTCCGGTGCGGACGGCGAGGGCGACCGGGGAGTTCCCGTCGGGCGGGTAGGTCTCGCGCAGGCCGAAGAGGGTGCGCGGGACGCCCGCGGAGTCGACGAGGCACAGCAGGCCGTCGGCGCCGGGCGCGTAGCCGGCGGCGCAGGAGGCGCCCGCGAAGACGAGCGCCTGCTCCAGCGTCCGCCTCACCCGTTCGGGTGAGTGCGGATCCGCCCCGACGGTCTTGAGGGCCACTTCGGCACGCGGCGCCCGCCCTCCCTGCCGCGCACCACCCTCAGTCACCACGTCCGTATTACAGCGCTTGCGCCGCCTTCGCGCAGCCCCTGGGAGCGTTCCGGCGTCCCCGGAGGTGCGGAAGGGCGCACTCCGGCGGACGGCGGGATCGAAACATCCCGAACATGTCTTTACCCGTGCGTTCCGCATGTCCATCTCATGACAGCCGTGACTGTCGGCGGCCTCCGCGCCCTGGAAATCTCAGTGCCGGCCCACGGAGGGGGACGCATGGACAAGCGGTACGAGGTCTACGCGCTGGCGGACGCGCACTTCTACGAGACGCCGGACCGGCTGGGCGCCGGCCGGGACGAGTCCGCGGGGTGGTTCGCGACGGCGCGCAGGCCGGTGCCGGCGGGCTGGGAGTCGGCGCGTTCCGGCGACTGGCTGACGCTGACGCCGCCGCACGCGGAGGGCCCGGAGCAGGGGTGGAAGATCCACGCCTCGGCCACCCGCGAGAACGCCGACCGGATCGCGGCGATCGTGTGGGACTACTGCGTGCCGCGCCGCATCCCGTTCAAGTTCGTGCCGGGTCCGCACCTGCTGCACCTGCGCAACACGAAGTACGCGGGCCGCGACGGCAGCGGCAAGTTCGTCACCGTCTACCCGGCGGGCGAGGACCAGCTCCACGAGGTGCTGCGCGAGCTGGGAGCGCTCCTGGAGGGCTTCGAGGGGCCGTACATCCTGACCGACCTGCGCTGGTACGACGGCCCGCTGTACGTCCGCTACGGCGCGTTCGCGCGGCGGTTCGTGGTCGACGAGCGGGGCTCGCTGGTGCCGGCGGTGCGGGACGGCTCGGGGACGCTGGTCCCGGACCGCCGGGCACCCTCGTTCCAGGTGCCCGAATGGGTGACGCTGCCCAAGTTCCTCGAACCCCATCTCGCGGCGCGCAACACGACGACGGTCGGCGAGCTGCCGTACCGGATCGAGAAGGCGCTGCACTTCTCCAACGGGGGCGGCGTCTACCAGGGCGTCGACACGCGGACCGGGGAGAAGGTCGTCCTCAAGGAGGGGCGTCCGCACGCGGGGCTCGCCTCCGACGGGGCCGACGCCATCGCCCGGCTGGAGCGGGAGATGCGGGCGTTGCAGGCCGTCGCCGGTACGGGGGTCGTGCCGGAGGTGCGGGACTGGTTCGAGCTGGGCGGGCACCGGTTCCTCGTCATGGACTTCCTGGAGGGCAAGCCCCTCAACTCGTTCTTCGCCGAGCGGCATCCGCTGCTGGTGCCCGACCCGGACCCGGCGGCCGTCGCCGCGTACACCGAGTGGGCCGTACGCATCCACGGGAAGGTGGAGCGGGCGGTGGCCGCCGTGCACGCGCGCGGGATCGCCTTCAACGACCTGCACGTCTTCAACATCATGGTCGGGCCCGACGAGTCGGTGAGCCTGCTCGACTTCGAGGCGGCGGCGCCGGTGAGCGCGAACGGCCGGCAGGTCGTCGCGCACCCCGGGTTCTTCGCGCCGCCGGAGCGCAGAGGCGTCGACGTCGACCTGTACGCCCTGGCCTGTCTGCGGCTCGCCCTGTTCCTGCCGGTGACGACGCTGTTCGTCGTCGACCGGGGCAAGGCGGCACACCTCGCCGAGGTGATCGGGGAGCAGTTCCCCGACGTGCCGCGCGAGTTCCTGGCCGAGGCGGTCGCGGAGATCACCCGCGATCCCTCGTACGGCGCGCCGGCCCCGGCAGGGGACGGGGTCGGCGCGCGCGCCGCCTGGCCGGCCCCCGCCGAGTGGCCGCACAGCCGGGACTCCATGGTCAAGGCGGTCCTGGCGTCGGCGACGCCGGACCGCGACGACCGGCTCTTCCCCGGCGACGTCGCCCAGTTCTCGGACGGCGGCGGCCTCGGGGTCGCGCACGGCGCGGCGGGGGTCCTGTACGCGCTGCGCGCCGCCGGCGCCGACCGCTACGAGGAGGGCGAGCGCTGGCTCCTCGACCACACGGCCCCGCCGCCCCCGGGCACGCCGCTCGGCCTGTACGACGGGCTCGCGGGCGTCGCGCACGTCCTCGCGCTCCTCGGGCACCGCGAGCGCGCCCTCGACCTCGTCTCCGGCATCCTGCGCGAACGCTGGCAGAAGCTGTCGTCCGACCTGCAAGGGGGCCTCGCGGGCCTCGGCCTCGTGCTGGGCGGGCTCGCGGACCTCACGGGCGAACCGTCGCTGGACGCGCACGCCGCCGAGGCCGCCGACATCCTCGTACGGCGGCTCGCCGAGCCGCGCCCCGCCAAGCCCCGGCCCCGGGTGGGGCTGATGCGGGGGGCGACCGGGCCCGCGCTCCTGCTGCTGCGGCAGTACGAACGCACCGGCGACAAGGCGCTGCTGGAGGCCGCGGGGACCGCGCTGCGCCGGGACCTCGAAGGGTGCGTCGTCCAGCAGGGCGGGTCCCTCGAAGTCGACGAGGGGTGGCGGACGATGCCCTACCTCGGGGACGGCAGCGCGGGGATCGGACTGGTCCTGGACGACTACCTCGCCCACGCCCCCGACGACGGCTTCGAGCAGGCCCGCACCGGCATCCTCACCGCCGCCACCTGCCGCTTCTACGCCCAGCCCGGACTCCTCCAGGGACGCGCCGGGATGGTCCTGCACCTGGCGCGTACGACGATGCCGGGCGCCGCGGGGTCCCGGCTCACCGCGCAGATCGACGCGCTGGACTGGCTGGCCATGCCCTACCAGGGACAGCTCGCCTTCCCCGGCCACCAGATGATGCGCCTGTCCATGGACCTCGCCACCGGAACGGCCGGCTGCCTGCTGGCGCTCGCCTCGGCACTCGCCGAGGACCGCGGCGCCGCGCACCTGCCGTTCCTCCCGCCGCCCTCCCGGCGGCCCCAGAGCACGGCTCCGACGGAGTCGTGAACCACCCCCGTCCCCACGGGAATCGACGGGACAACCCGGAAGGAGCACACCATGGCACTGCTCGACCTGCAGACGATGGAGTCCGAGGAGTACACCGGCGGCCAGAGCACCCTCAGCCTCCTGTCCTGCATCAGCGCCGCGAGCGTCCTGCTCTGTCTCTGATCAGGAAGACGACGCCGCTCTGTCGTCGCTAGTACGAAGCCTTGAGGGCCGCTCCCTTACGGGGGTCGGCCCTCGGGGTCGTTCGCGCGGGAAAGCTCAGGGAAGGGGAGCCGGTGGGTGACGACCCGGTGGGGGTCCGGACACGGGGGCTGCTGAGGGACGCCCTGCGGCACAGCGGGGTCCGGTGTGCCGGGCTGGCTCTGGCGAGTGTGGGGGCCACCGGGGCGGGGCTCGCGTTGCCCGCCGTGCTGGGG
>NZ_LIRL01000188.1 GCF_001419795.1 Streptomyces niveiscabiei | reverse complement strand
CCCACGGAGATCCCGACCCGGCCGGGTCCTTTCGCAAGAAGCCATCCACCAGCCCCGGTGTTCGCCCCGGCGAGGTAGGTTTCCCCCGCATCCCCTCGGAAGCCGGAAGGACGACGTATGACCGCGAGCGTGACCAACTGGGCGGGCAACATCAGGTTCGTGGCGAAGGATGTGGTGCGGCCGGACGGCGTGGAGGCGCTGCGGAAGGCGGTCGCGGGGAACGACCGGGTGCGGGTGCTGGGGAGCGGGCATTCGTTCAACCGGATCGCCGAGCCGGGGGGCGAGGGGGTGCTCGTGTCGCTGGACGCTCTGCCGCAGGTGGTCGATGTCGACACGGAGCGGCGTACCGTGCGGGTCGGTGGGGGTGTGAGGTACGCCGAACTGGCCCGGCGTGTCGATGAGGCGGGGTTCGCGCTGCCCAACATGGCGTCTCTGCCGCATATTTCGGTCGCCGGGTCCGTCGCGACGGGGACGCATGGGTCCGGCGTCAGGAACGGCCCCCTCGCCGCGCCCGTCCGTGAGGTCGAACTCCTCACCGCCGACGGCTCGTTGGTGACGATCGGCAGAGGGGACGCGAGATTCCCCGGCGCCGTCACCTCGCTGGGCGCCCTCGGTGTCGTCGTCGCGCTGACGCTGGACCTGGAACCGGCGTACGGGGTCGAGCAGTACACGTTCACCGAACTCCCCCTGGAGGGGCTGGACTTCGAGGCGGTGGCGGGTGCGGCGTACAGCGTGAGCCTGTTCACGGACTGGCGGGAGGCGGGGTTCCGGCAGGTGTGGGTGAAGCGGCGGATCGACGAGCCGTACGCGGGCTTCCCGTGGGCCGCCCCGGCGACGGAGAAGCTGCACCCGGTGCCGGGGATGCCGGCGGAGAACTGCACGGACCAGTTCGGCACGGCAGGCCCCTGGCACGAGCGGCTCCCCCATTTCAAGGCCGAGTTCACGCCCAGCAGCGGCGACGAACTCCAGTCGGAGTACCTGCTCCCCCGCGAGCACGCGACGGCCGCGCTCGGTGCAGTCGGAAACGTCCGGAAAACGGTTTCCCCGGTGCTCCAGGTCTGCGAGGTCCGCACGATCGCGGCCGACGAGCAGTGGCTCAGCCCGGCGTACGGCCACGACTCGGTGGCCCTGCACTTCACGTGGACCGACGACATGGACGCCGTACTCCCCGCCGTACGCGCGGTGGAGAGCGCTCTCGACGGTTTCGGCGCCCGCCCGCACTGGGGCAAGGTCTTCACCACCGCCCCGGCGGCGCTGCGCGAGCGCTACCCCCGGCTCGACGCCTTCCGGACGCTCCGGGACGAGCTGGACCCGGCCGGGAAGTTCACGAACGCGTTCGTTCGCGAGGTGCTGGCGGGCTGACTTTATAAACCCCCTTTCCGAACCCTTGTCGAATCACAGGGCACCCCCATAGCCTGGCGCGGCGCCGGAGCGACGCTGCTCCCGCGCCGGTGGAAGGGATGGGGGCAACTCCGGTGAAGCGCACATCACGCGACATCCGCACCGCGAACCGCTACGAGGTGCTGCGCCAGATCATCGCCCGCTCGCCCACCTCCCGGCAGGAGCTCGCCGCCGAGACCGGCCTGAGCCTCGCCACGGTCGCGACCCTCGTCGGTGAGCTGCTCGACCTCCGGATGATCACGGAGGTCGGTTTCGAGGACTCGGCGGGCGGCCGGCCGCGCGGCCTGGTCGCGGTGAACGCCCAGGGCGGCGCGCTGATCGGCGTGGACATCGCGGAGACGTACGTCCATGTCGAGCTGTACGACCTCGGCCTGAACGTCCTGGCGCGGGCCACGGAGCAGGTGCGCCCGGGGCAGAGCCGCCCCGAGCAGGTCGTCGCGCTCATCGCGGCGGCCACCGGCTCGGTCGTCGCCCAGGCCGGGGTGGACGCGGCGCGGGTGCTCGGCGTCGGGGTGAGCATGCCGGGCCAGGTGGACCGGGCGACCGGCGTCTCGGAGTACGCGCCCAACTGGGACTGGCACGACGTGCCGTTGCTCGACCTGCTCTCCGGCCACATCGCGTACCCCCTGTACCTGGACAACCCGCTGCGCGCCTGCGCGGTCGCCGAGCTGTGGTTCGGGGCGGCGCGCGGGCACGGCGACGCGGTCGTGCTGATCCTCGGGACGGGCGTCGGCGCCGGGCTGATCCTGGGCGGGGCGGTGCACCGGGGGGTCAGCTCCAGCGCCGGGGAGTGGGGGCACTCGACGCTGGTGCTGGACGGCCGGCTGTGCCACTGCGGCAACCACGGGTGCGTCGAGACGTACGTCGGAGCGCCCGGAATCATGCAGAACATCCGGGAGTTCAGCCCGCGCAGCGCGCTGCTGCACCCCGAGGACCAGTCGGCCACGCTGGACGCGCTGGCCGCCGGGCTGGCCGAGCAGGACCCGGTGGCGGTGAAGGTGGTCCGGGATCTGGCGCGGTATCTCGGCGCGGCCGTCGCGGACCTGGTGAACGTCCTCAACCCGGAGGTCGTCGTGCTCGGCAGCTGGGTCGCCCTGCGGCTCGGTGAGCCCCTGGTGCGCGAGGTCCGCGAGGCCGTCGCCCGGCACGCGCTGAAGCGGCCGATGGCCGCCACGGAGATCGTCCTGTCGCCGATCCTCACCGACTCGGTGTGCCTCGGCGCGGCGACGCTCGCCCTGGAGGGCGCGTTGCAGTCCGCAGGTCAGAGCGGGGGCAGGCGTACGAACGCGGCGAGGAGCCGTACCGCGCCGTCCGTCTGACGGGCGACGGGGCGCGGCCCTGACCCGGGGCCGCCGGGCGCCTCGGCCCGGCGGTCCCAACCCCTTGCTCCGACCCCTTGTTCGTCCGGCCGAACAGTCACAACGCTTCGAACAGACTTTGTTCAACCCCTTGCCGAAGCCTTAGCCGAAGGTTAACGTCCCGCTCCGCAACGCTTTCGAGCCACCGTGCCTGAGCCGTTGCGTCGCAGCCGCACTCAAGACAAGGACGTCAAGCATGTCGGCATCGAACATGAGCAACTGGAATCGTCGATCCGTGCTGCGCGCCGCGATGGGTCTGGCCGCCGCGGGCGGACTGGCCGCGTGCGGCGGGAACACCGGCCGCGGCGGCGGCTCCGGTTCCGGCAAGGACCTCGTGCAGTACTTCCACGCGTACGGCGAGAACGGCGTCGAGGCGGCCGTGAAGAAGTACGCGAAGGCGTACAAGGGCGCGAACGTCACCACGCAGTGGATCACCGGCAACAACTTCGAGCAGAAGCTGTTCGCCGCGCTGCTCACCGACAACGCGCCCGACGTCTTCGAGTTCCACCCGCAGATCCAGCTCGTCAAGAGCGGTCAGGTGGCCGACCTGACCGACATCATCGCGCCGGTCAAGAGCGACTTCAACCAGGCCGACATCACCTCGCACACGGTCGACGGCAAGATCTACGGCGTCCGCATGATCGACGACCCGCAGTTCTTCTTCTACCGCCCCTCGATGTTCGAGAAGGCGAAGGTCGAGGTCCCGAAGACGCTCGACGAGTTCATCGAGGCCGCGAAGGCGCTCACCACGAGCAAGGTCAAGGGCGCCTACCTCGGCAACGACATCACCCCGGTGCAGTCGCCGCTGATCTGGTCGGCGGGCGCGGACACGCTGACCGCCGACAACAAGCCCGCGTTCAACACGGACGCGGTCGCGGCCGGCCTCAAGCAGATGCGCGGGCTGTTCACCAGCGGCGACCTGCTGCTCGGCGCGCCGACCGACTGGTGGGACCCGTCGGCGTTCACGCAGGGCCTGACGGCGATCCAGTGGTGCGGCATGTGGGCGATGCCCGCGATGCAGCAGGCGCTCGGCGACGACATCGGCATCTTCCCGTTCCCGAAGATCGGCGCGGCCGGCAAGGAGTCGGTGATCAACGGCGGCTGGTCGATGTTCGTCAACGCCAAGGGCAAGAACGTCGAGGCGGCCAAGGAGTACGTGAAGTGGCTGTGGATCGACCAGAAGGAGTACCAGGAGGACTTCGCGACCTCCTACGGCTTCCACATCCCGCCGCGCACCTCGCTCGCCGAGAGCGCGACCAAGCTGAAGACGGGCCTGCCCGCCGAGGGCGTCAAGCTCTTCAACCAGTTCGGGCACTTCGACAACATCGGCTGGACGCAGGCGATGATCTCCGCGATCAACGACGTGGTCGCGAACACCATCCGTAAGGACGACGACCCGAAGGCCCAGCTCGCCGCCGCCGAGAAGAAGGTCGACGCCGAACTCAAGAAGCTCTTCGGATAGGCCGCGGAGAGACCACGACATGTCGACCACCACCACGCGGAAGGCCGGCTCCTCCGCCCCGGTCCCGGCCCCCTCGGGCCGGCGGCCGAGGCGGGGGTTCGCCGCCTCCCCCACCGCGAACTTCTGGCTCTTCACCGGGCCCTTCCTCATCGGCCTGATCGTCTTCGTCTTCGTGCCGATCGGCTGGAGCGTCTGGCTCAGCTTCTTCGAGGCACGCTTCACCGTCACGCCGAGCGAGTTCGTCGGCTTCGAGAACTACAAGCAGATCCTCACGGACGTCGACTTCCGCAACTCGCTGGTCACGTTCACCGTCTTCGCCGCGTTCATCGTGCCGCTGACCTGGGCGGTCTCGCTGGGACTCGCCCTGATGGTGAACCGGATCAAGATCGCGCGGGCGTTCTTCCGGTCGGCGTTCTTCCTGCCGACCGCGGTCAGCTACGTCGCCGCCTCGCTGATCTGGAAGATGTCCCTCTTCAACGGCGTACGCTTCGGCCTCGCCAACACGGTCATCGGCTGGTTCGGGATCGACAACATCGCCTGGCTCGCGAGCCCCGACCCGCCGTGGTACTGGCTGGTCATCGTCACCGTACGCCTGTGGCTCCAGTCCGGCTTCTACATGATCCTGTTCATCGCGGCACTCCAGAACATCCCCAAGGAGCTGTACGAGGCCGCGGCCATCGACGGCGCGAAGCCGGGGTGGCAGACGTTCCGGTACATCACGCTGCCGCAGCTGCGGGCCACCTCGACCGCGGTGATCCTGCTGCTGCTGATCGCGGCGTACCAGGCGTTCGACGAGTTCTTCAACCTGCTCACCAAGGCCACGTGGGGCCAGCCGCCGCTGGTCGAGCTGTACAAGATGGCGCTGGGTGAGAACCAGAACTACGGCGTGGGCAGCGCGGGCGCGGTCGTCCTGACCATCCTGATCTGCGTCGTCACGCTGGTGCAGGGCAAGATCATGGGCTTCGGAAGGGGGGAGGAGTCGAAGTGAGCAGTCGTAAGCGTGGCTCTGTCCTCGGCAACACCGGACTGTACATAGCCACCGCCGTGGCCGCGTTCCTCTTCCTGATCCCCTTCTATCTGATCATCCGCAACGCGCTGATGACGGACCAGGAGATCACCGGCGAGAACTGGAAGTGGTTCCCGACCAGCATCCAGTGGGGCAACGTCAGCGAGCTGTTCGACGACCCGACGGTCGACTTCGCGCGCTCGCTGTGGAACTCGACGGTCGTCGCGGTCCTGTCGACGACCGGCATCCTGCTGGTGTGCTCGCTGGCCGGGTACGGCCTCGCGCGCATCCCGTACAAGCACGCGAACAAGGTGTTCTACCTGGTCCTCGCGACGCTGATGGTGCCCACGGCCGTCACCTTCGTGCCCAGCTTCGTCCTGGTGTCGTCCCTCGGCTGGGTGGACTCCTACCGGGGTCTCATCGTTCCGGGGCTGTTCAGCGGTTTCACGTGCTTCCTGTTCCGGCAGTACTTCCTGGGGTTCCCCAAGGAGCTGGAGGAGGCGGCGCGGGTGGACGGGCTCGGCTACTGGGGCGCGTACTGGCGTGTCGTGGTGCCGAACTCGCTGAACTTCTTCGCCGCCATGGCGACCATCACGTTCATCAACGGCTGGAACTCCTTCCTCTGGCCCCTGGTCATCGGGCAGGATCCCAGTTCGTGGACGGTGCAGGTCGCGCTGTCCTCGTACATGACCAACCAGACCGTGAACTACCACCTGATCTTCATGGCCACCGCCGTGTCGATCCTGCCGCTGGTGTTCGTCTTCCTCTTCCTCCAGCGCTGGCTGGTGCAGGGGATCGCACAGACGGGCATCAAGGGCTGAACCACCGCTGAAGAGCTGGAGACCGATGTCTTTCCGCACCACCTCCACGGATGTCGCCTACGTCGAGGACGTCTCGCCGGGCCGCGGGGCACTCCCGCCCCGCGCCTGGTACGCGGCCTCGGACGCGGCCACGCTGTCGCTGAACGGCCGCTGGCGCTTCAGGCTGTCGCCGACGGCCGGCGCCGAGGACGACGCGTTCGCGGCGCCCGGATACGACGCCGGGGGGTGGGCGGAGGTCTCGGTCCCGGGGCACTGGGTGCTCCAGGGCCACGGCGCCCCCATCTACACCAACGTGCTGTACCCGTTCCCGGTGGACCCGCCGCACGTCCCGACCGAGAACCCGACCGGTGACCACCTGCGCGTCTTCGACCTCCCCGGCGACTGGCCGGCGGGCGGGGACGCCGTCCTGCGGTTCGACGGCGTGGAGTCCTGCGCCCGCGTCTGGCTGAACGGCACGGAACTCGGCGAGTTCAAGGGCTCGCGCCTGGCCCACGAGTTCGCGGTGGGCGGCCTGCTGCGCCCCGAAGGCAACGTTGTCGCGGTCCGCGTCCACCAGTGGTCGGCGGGCTCCTACCTGGAGGACCAGGACCAGTGGTGGCTCCCGGGCATCTTCCGTGACGTCACCCTCCTGCACCGCCCCGAGGGCGCGGTCCGGGACTTTGCTGTAACCGCTTCCTACGACCACGTCACGGGCACCGGCACCCTGCGCGTCGACTCGGACGTACCCGGCCGCGTGACGGTCCCGGAGCTGGACCTCGACCTCTCCACGGGGGAGTCGGTTTCGGTGGCCGTCGACCCGTGGACCGCCGAGACGCCTCGGCTGTACGACGCCATCCTCGCCACGTCCGGTGAGCGCGTCCCGCTGCGGATCGGCTTCAGGACCGTCGTACTCGAAGACGGTCTGATCAAGGTCAACGGGACGCCGATCCTCTTCAAGGGCGTCAACCGCCACGAGTGGCACCCCGAGACGGGCCGTTCGCTGGACCTGGAGACGATGCGCGAGGACGTGCTGCTGATGAAGCGGCACAACGTCAACGCGGTGCGCACCTCCCACTACCCGCCGCACCCGGCGTTCCTGGACCTGTGCGACGAGTACGGCCTGTGGGTGATCGACGAGTGCGACCTGGAGACGCACGGCTTCGGCGAGCAGAAGTGGCGGGACAACCCGGTCGACGACGACCGCTGGACCCCGGCCCTCCTGGACCGCGCCGAGCGCATGGTCGAGCGCGACAAGAACCACCCCTCGATCGTGTTCTGGTCGCTGGGCAACGAGGCGGGCACCGGGCGCGGGCTGACCGCGATGGCCGAGTGGATCCACGCCCGGGACTCCTCGCGGCTCGTGCACTACGAGGGCGACCGGTCCTCGCGCGACACCGACGTCTACTCGCGGATGTACGCCTTCCACGGCGAGACCGAGGAGATCGGCAAGGGGCTCGACGGGGGCGCCGCGAAACGGCGTGAACTCCCCTTCATCCAGTGCGAGTACGCGCACGCGATGGGCAACGGCCCGGGTGGACTCGCCGACTACCAGCGGCTGTTCGAGAAGTACGACCGCCTGCAAGGGGGGTTCGTCTGGGAGTGGATCGACCACGGCATCGTGCACGACGAGTTCGGGTACGCGTACGGCGGCGACTTCGGCGAGGAGCTGCACGACGGGAACTTCGTCTGCGACGGCCTGATCTTCCCGGACCGCACGCCCTCCCCCGGGCTCCTGGAGTTCAAGAAGGTCATCGAGCCGGTCTCGGTCGTGCCGTGTGGCGAGGGTGTCCGGATCGCCAACAAGCAGGATTTCGCGGACCTTTCGGCGCTGGAGTTCACCTGGGCGTTCCAGGTCGACGGCGCGGAGGTCGCGTCGGGCGCGCTGGAGGTGCCCGCACTGCCGGCCGGTGCGTCGGCGGACGTGAAGCTGCCGCCGGTGCCGGTGCAGGCGCCCGAGGGCGTGGAGACGGCGTGGACCGTGCGGGCCGCGCTGGCCGCCGACACGCTGTGGGGTGCGCGGGGTCACGTGGTCGCGTGGGGTCAAGTGCCGGTCGCGGCGCGGGCGTTGCCGACGCTGGGCGCCCAGGTCGCGCCGGTCGTCGGCGAGGGCGGGATCACGCTCGGGCCTGGCGTCTTCGACTCCCGTACGGGTGAGCTGATGTCGATCGGGGCGGTGCCGGTGACGGGCGGGCTGCGGCTCGACGTGTGGCGGGCGACGACCGACAACGACAACGGGACCGAGTGGTTCTCCGGGACCAACTACAGCGAGCTGTGGCGCAAGGCGGGCCTGCACCGGATGCGGCACCGGATCGACGCGGTGGAGGTCGAGGGGGACGCGCTGACCGTGCGGACCCGGGTCGCGCCGGCCGCCGCCGACCTCGGCATCGCGACCGTCTACCGCTGGACGTCCGACGGTTCGCGCCTGAAGCTCACGGTGTCCGTGACGCCCGAGGGGCACTGGACGATCCCGCTGCCGCGCCTCGGCGTCCGGTTCGGGCTGCCGGGGACGACGGACGCGGTGAGCTGGTTCGGCGGCGGGCCGCTGGAGGCGTACCCGGACAGCCGGGAGGCGTCGGCCGTCGGGCGGTACGAGTCGACGGTGGACGCGCTCCAGACGCCGTACGTGTTCCCGCAGGAAAACGGCTCGCGGGCCGATGTGCGCAGGGCTACGCTGGGCGGGCTCCAGGTCGAGGGCGACCCGGAGTTCTGGTTCACGGCACGCCGCTGGACCACCGAGGAGCTGGACGCCGCGCGCCACCGTACGGACCTGGTGCCGGGCGAGACCGTGTGGGTCCACCTGGACCACGCGGTGCACGGGGTGGGAACGCAGGCGTGCGGTCCCGGTCCGCTCCCGCAGTACGTACTGGAGGCCGCGCCCGCGGAGTTCTCGTTCGTGTTCACCGAGAGTTTCTAGGGTCTTCCCGCTTCTCTGTCTTCCCTTCTCGTCCCCTTCGAGGCCGGTCCGGCGTTCTCCGGGCCGGCCTCGGTGTGCTCGTTCCCCCTTCGTGTCCGTCCCCGTCGTATGGAGGCTCATCGAGTGAGCGGCAGCATCGAGGTGCGCGGGCTGTCCCGCACCTTCCACACCACCGTCCGCCGGCCGGGTTTCGCGGGCGCGCTGCGTTCGCTGGTCGACCCCGAGCGGGTCGCCAAGCACGCCGTGTCCGACATCAGCTTCGACGTCGCCGAGGGTGAACTCCTCGCCCTGCTGGGCCCGAACGGCGCGGGCAAGTCCACGACCATCAAGATGCTCACCGGCATCCTCACCCCGACCTCGGGCGAGGCGCGGGTCGCGGGCGTCGTCCCGTACCGGGAGCGCGAGCGCAACGCCCGCAACATCGGCGCGGTGTTCGGGCAGCGCACCCAGCTGTGGTGGGACCTGCCGGTGCGCGAGTCGTTCATGATCCTGCGGGACATCTACGAGGTACCGAAGGCCGAACACGCCGCGCGCCTCAAGGAGTTCGACGACCTGCTCGACCTGTCCTCGTTCTGGTCGACACGGGTGCGCCACCTATCCCTGGGCCAGCGGGTGCGCTGCGACCTCGCGGCGGCGCTGCTGCACGACCCGGCCGTGGTGTTCCTCGACGAGCCGACGATCGGCATGGACGTCGTGGTCAAGGAACAGGTCCGGGAGTTCCTGCGCCACCAGGTCGAACAGCGGGGCCGTACCGTCCTGTTGACGACGCACGACATGACGGAGGTCGAACGCCTCGCGGAACGCGTGGTGTTGATCAACCACGGGCGTCTGGTGCTGGACGGGCCGCTGGAGGACATCCGGCGCAAGTTCGGCTCGACCTGGCAGGTGCGGGCCACGCTCGCCGACCCGCACACCGAGGTCACGCCGCTGCGCGGGATAGCCGTCGTCCAACACGAGGGCCCGGTCGTGGTGTTCGGCCCCGAGGGCCCGGACGCGCCGACCGTCCACCAGGCCCTCAAGGCGGTCATCGAACGGTACGAGGTGACGGACGTCGCCCTCGACGAGGCCGACCTCGAAGACGTCATGCGGGCCGCGTACGTCCACGCGGAGGGCGAACGATGAGCGGCATGCCGTACGCCTGGCGGGCCGCGTGGGTCACGCCGCTCGGCGAGCTGTACACGCCGCCCCGGATGACGGGGGCGCTGCTGCGGCTCGCCGTACAGATCGTGCTGGTCGCCTCGCTGTGGCACGGGCTGTACGCGCAGACCGGGACGACCGCCGGGCTCGACCGGGGGCAGGCGGTGACGTACGCCGTGCTGGCCGTCCTCAGCTCCCGGATCCGGGACTTGGACCAGTACTCGGGGCGGGACACCGTCCAGCAGCACATGCACTTCGGGACGATCGTCTACTGGTGGATGCGGCCGATGCCGCCGCGCCGGTACTACGCGCTGCGGGCGCTGGGCGAGCAACTGTACGGGCTGGCCTGGGCGTTGTTCGGGTACACGGTGTGTCTGGCGGCGGGTGTCGTCGATCCGCCCGAGTCGGCTGCCGTGGCGGGGGTGTTCGCGCTCAGTCTGCTGCTCGGGCAGTGGGTGCTGTACTACATCATGCTGGTCATCGACCAGTGGTGCTTCTGGGCGCTGCGCAACGGGGCCGCTCTGCTGATCCTCGTGTTCGCGCAGAACCTGCTCTCCGGGGTGTACGCGCCGCTGTGGTTCTTCCCCGACTGGTTCGTCACGCTCAGCTCCTATCTGCCGTTCCAGGCGACGCTGAGTGTGCCGCTCTCCCTCTACATCGGGCGCATCCCGCTGTCCGACGCCGGCTTCCAGCTCGCCGTCCAGGCGGGGTGGGTGGTCGTGCTGGCCCTGTTCACCCGGTTCCTGTGGGCGCGCGCCGCCCGCCGGGTCGTCGCGCAAGGAGGCTGATCCGTATGAGTTCGATGCTCAAGGCCACGCGGATCATGTGGCAGGTCACGCGGCTCAACTTCCGTGCGCAGCTGGAGTATCGCGCCGAGTTCCTGCTGATGATCGCGATCGGCGCGGTGTGGCAGGTGTCGGTCATCGTGTTCGCGACCGTGCTGCTCACGCGGTTCAGCGGGATGGGCGGGTG
>NZ_LIRL01000187.1:20082-20351 GCF_001419795.1 Streptomyces niveiscabiei | reverse complement strand
CCTCGGCCCCGACCACCCGCTCCCCCACCCGAACGCGGTCAACTCGACCAGCGGAAGCGCGACATCAGGATCGACCCGCTTCCCGTCGGCCCCCACCCGCACCACCCTCGGCGTCCCGTCGGAAGCGACCCCGAACTCCACCTCGACAGCATCGGAACCCCAGACAAGCCCGTCCACCGTGCCGGTCACGGCACCTCCCGTCCGCGTGAATCCGTCGTGTGAATCCATCGTTACGGTCTCTTGACGACCCTTGTGTGACCGGTCACAAT
>NZ_LIRL01000187.1:0-20053 GCF_001419795.1 Streptomyces niveiscabiei | reverse complement strand
TGCGCCAGGAGACCCGCGACAGGGTGCTCGCGGCCATCGGCGAGCTGGGCTTCCGCCGCAACGCGACGGCGCTGGCCCTGGCGAGCGGGCGCAGCCGCAGCGTGACGGTGCTGACGGCGAACACGACGCACTACGGGTACGCGGCGATCCTCCAGGGCATCGAGGAGGCGGCCCGGGCGGCGTCGTACGCGGTGGGGATCGGCGTCCTGGAGTCGGCCGACGAGGCGGCCGTGACGGCGGAGGTGCGGCGCGCGGCGGACGCGAGCGGCGGCCTCATCGTGATCGCGTACGACCCGGCGGGCGTACGGGCGTTGACGTCCGTGCCCGCCGAACTCCCGGTCGTGGGCGTGGTGGAGACTCCTGCGAGCCCTCCGGACGGCGACCGCCCCTGGGTGTGGACGGACGACCGCGAGGCGGCGTACGAGGTGACGCGCCACCTCCTCGCGCTGGGCCACGGCACGGTGCACTACGTCGCGATCCCCTCCAGCACCCGCCGCACGGCGGCCCGCACCGAAGGCTGGCGCCAGGCCCTGCGCGAAGCCGGTGCCACGATCCCCCGTCCCCTGCAAGGGAGTTGGGGCCCGGCCGGCGGCCACGCGGCGGGCCGGAAGCTGGCCCGCGACCCCGCCGTCACCGCGATCCTGTGCGGCAACGACGACCTGGCGCTCGGCGTCCTGCGCGCCCTGCACGAGGCGGGCCGCGATGTCCCCGGCGAGGTCAGCGTGGCCGGCTTCGACGACGCCCCGCACGCCGCCTACCTCACCCCGTCCCTGACGACCGTCCGCCTCGACTTCACCGGCCTCGGCAGAGCCGCGTTCGCCTCGCTGCACGGGGTGCTGGAGCAGTCGGCCCACATCGCCCCGCACCCGGTCTCCGTCCCGGAGCTGGTGGTGCGGGAGAGCACCACCGCACCTCCCGCTGATCACTGAACTCCCCGCACGAGCACGACCGCACCTCCCACTGATCGCTGAACTCCCCGCACGAGCACCACTGTTCTGATCCTGCTTCCTGAACCACCCGTTCTCGAAAGGCACGTGATGCAGACAAGAGCTCTCCCCGCCCTCGCGCTGATCTGCGCGCTCGGCCTTGCCGCCACCGCGTGCAGTGACCCGACCTCCGCCGACTCCGGTACGGATGCCAAGGACACCCGGCGCACGGCCGTCGACCCGACCGCCCGTCTGGACGGCGTGAAGCTGACGATGTGGACCGCGCAGAACACGGTCACCGCGCCGAAGCAGGTGATCGACGCCTTCGAGAAGGCGACCGGCGCGCGGGTCGAGACGCAGGCGGTGCCGGACCTGTACGAGCAGAACGTGCCGACGAAGCTCGCCTCGGGCGACCGCCCGGACCTGATGTTCTGGCAGCCCTCGATCTCGACGCTGCCGTTCGTCCAGCCGAAGCAGAACCTCCTCACGCTGGACGGCGAACCGTGGGTGGCGAAACTCGGCGGCACGGAACAGAAGTTGGGTGTGATCGACGGCAAGCGGTACGCGGCGATCGTCACCAGCCCCGCGATGCTCGGCGTCTACTACAACAAGGACGTCTTCCGGCAGGCCGGCCTGAGCGAGAAGCACTTCCCGAAGTCCTACGACCAGCTTCTCGCTCTCGGCCGGACGGTCACCGACAGGACGGACGCGGCGGGCTTCTACGAGGCCGGGGGCGACAAGTGGCCGCTCCAGTGGCAGATGCAGCTCCAGCTGACCGACCTGGACCCGGCGTGGTGGGACGGCCTCAACAAGGGCGAGAAGAAGTGGACCGACCCGGTCGTGGTCGCCGCGATCAAGAAGTACAAGGAGAAGCTCCTCGACGCGGGGCTCGCGCAGAAGAACTACCGCACCGGCACGTTCACGGGCCAGGCGGACGCCCTGTGGAAGGGCGAGGCGGGGATGGTCCTCAACGTCACCTCGTTCCAGAGCCAGTTGCAGGCCAAGTACTCGACCGCCGAGATCGACCGGAAGATCGGCTGGTTCCCGGTCGCCAACTCCTCGGCAACAGGGCTGTATTCACCGGACCAGACGAACGGCGTGGTCGCCTTCCGCACCGGTGACGAGAAGCGGGAGAACGCGGCCCGGCAGTTCCTCGCGTTCTGGCTCGGGCCGGACTACGCCGACTACATCGCGGCGATGAAGATCCCGTCCGTCCAGCCGTCGGTGCCGACGCCGGCCGGGCTCCCGGAGGCGTCCAAGGCCCAAGTGGCCGCGCTGCCCAAGGCGATCGGCGTCTTCCAGGCCAAGGCGATCGTCGCCCCCGACACGCATCTCTACCTGGCCGACATGATCTACGGCAAGAAGAGTCCGCAGCAGGTCGCGCAGGCGATCCAGGACCAGTTCGCCCAGGTCGCCAAGGCACAGGGCGCGCCCGGGTTCTGACGATGACTCAGACCGCCGTAAGAACCAACTCCCGTCCCCCGAAAAGCCGTCAGACCAAGCCGGGAAGACTTCCCCGCGCCGCCGTCCACCACCCCTGGTGGTTCGCGCTGCCCGCGATCCTCGTCTTCGCGGGCTTCTTCCTCGCCCCCAACCTGCTCAACTTCTACTACCCGTTCACGAACTGGTCGTCGTACCACTCGGACATCGCGTTCACGGGCCTCGACAACTTCAGGACGGTCGCCGAGGACGGCTCCCTGCTGCGGGCGATCCGTACGACGCTGCTGTACGCCGTCCTCGCCGCGCTGTTCCAGAACGGCTTCGGTCTCGGCCTCGCGCTGCTGCTGGAGGCGGACACCCGGTTCAACCGCTTCTTCCGGGCCGTGTTCTTCCTGCCGGTGCTGATCTCGGCGCTCGCCACGGGGTACGTGTTCCAAGCGCTCCTGGACCAGGACGGCGCCCTCAACTCCGTGCTGGGGACGGACCTTCCGTGGCTGGGGTCGACGACCTGGACGCTGGTGATCGTCAGTGTCATCCACGGCTGGAAGTGGATGGGCCTCGCGATGCTCATCTACCTGGCGGGGCTCAAGGGCATCCCGGGTGACATGCTCGAAGCCGCGCGGATGGACGGCGCCGGGCCCTGGCGGACGTTCCGGTCGGTGCGCTGGCCCATGCTCGCGCCGGCCGTGACCTTCAACGTGACGACCGCGCTGATCGGTTCGATGAACACCTTCGACATCGTGCAGGCCACGACCGGCGGCGGCCCGGCGGCCTCCACGGAGGTCTTCAACATCTACATGTTCCGCATCTTCGGCCAGGGCCTGTACGCGCAGGCCACGGCGATGAGCCTGGTCCTCTTCCTGATCGTGGTCGCGGTGGCGATCCCGCTGGTCGTCGGGCTGAGGAGAAGGGAGCAACTCCTATGAATGTCTGGCGTGTTGCCCGCCCCGCCCTCGTCGTCCTCATCGCCGCGCTCGCCATCGGCGTGCCCCTGTGGCTGGTCGCGGTCACCTCCGCGAAGCCACAGGGGGAGGCCGTCAAGCCGAACCTGGACCTGCCCCAGCACTGGCAGCCCGCCAGCAACTACCAAGACGCGGTCAGCCAGGGCGAGATGCTGCGCGGGCTGCTCAACTCCCTGCTCGTCGTGGTGCCTTCGGTGGTGCTCGTGCTGGTGCTCGGCGCCGGGGCCGCGTGGGTGTTCGCGCGCCGCAAGTCCCGGCTGGTGTCGGCGGCTTACGCGCTGTGCATCAGCGGGCTGCTGCTGCCGCCGGCCGTCGTGACCGTCGTGATGGAGCTGCGGCAGCTGGGGCTGGCGAACACGCGGCCCGGCATGATCGCCGTGTACACCGGCATGTATCTGTCGACGTCCATCTTCTTCATGACGGGGTTCATCCGCGCGATCCCCTTCGAGCTGGAGGAGGCGGCGCGGATCGACGGGGCGCGCCCGGCGCGGATCTTCGTACGAATCGTCCTGCCGCTGCTCAGACCCGTGATCGCGACCGCGACGATCATGGTGACGCTCTATGCGTGGAGCGACGTCTTCTACGCGTTCTTCGTCCTCGGCGGCGGAGAGCGGGCCACTCTGCCGCTCAACCTCTACCAGGTGGCCAGCGCACAGCTCTACCTCAACAACTGGCATCTCGTCTTCGCGTACGTCGTGGTGATGAGCCTGCCGATGGTGGCCGTGTTCCTCGTCGGCCAGCGCAAGATCGTGTCCGGAATCACCAGTGGAGCCGTCAAATGACCGGAGGTCCAGCAGCGTGACCGCCCCCACCCGCACAAGATCCCGCGTACGAACCGCCCTTGTCACCACCGCACTTGGAGCCGCCCTCATGGCCGGTGCCCTCCCCGCAGCAGGAACGACCGCCGGAACGACCGCAGAAGCACCGCAACGCCTCTCCGTCGACCTCGCCGCCTCCGAGGGCCCCGTCCAACTCGGCGCGAACGGCGCCCTGTACGGCCTCGGCGACGACGGCGTGCCGAGCGACGCGGCTCTCGAACCCCTGAAGATCACCAGCGTCTCGCAGAAGCCGGACGGCGGCCTCCAGCACCCGAACGGCGACGCGCAGGCCGTGTCGAAGGCGTTCTTCCGCAACGGCGGCGGCGAGATCAACGTCATGATGCAGGACATCTACGCCAAGTGGCCGTACGAGGACCTCGGCATCGACGACTACCTCCCCAAGGTCGACAGCATCACCCGCCGCATAGCCGCCGACCCGAACAGCGAGCGGTTCGTCTACATCCCTTTCAACGAGCCGGACTTCATCTGGTACAAGCTCAACGGCCCCCAGGCGGAGTACGAGGTGGAGCGCGACCGCTTCCTCACGCACTGGAAGACGGTGTACGAGCGGATCCGCGCGATCGACCCGGACGCGGTGATCGCCGGGCCCAACGAGACCGGCTACTACCCGCGTTTCCTGCGGGACTTCCTCACCTTCGCCAAGCGCGAGAACGTCCTCCCGCAGATCATGACCTGGCACGAGCTCAACTCGGGCTCCCTGCGCGACTTCCAGGGCCACTACGACAACTACCGTGCCCTGGAGCGGGAGTTGGGCATCGGCCCGCTGAAGATCAACATCGACGAGTACGCGAACCGGCGCGACCTGTCCGTGCCGGGCCAACTCGTGCAGTGGATCTCGATGTTCGAGCGGAACAAGGTGTACGCCAACATGGCGTACTGGGACGCGGCGGGCAACCTCAGCGGTCACGTCGTCCGCTCCAACATCCCCAACGGCGGCTGGTGGCTGCTGCGTTGGTACGCGGGCCTGACCGGCGACACGGTCAAGGTGACCCCGCCGCAGGCCAACACCATCGACACGCTCCAGGGGCTGGCCTCGCTGGACACCTCCCGCCGTCAGGCCCAGGTCCTGCTGGGCGGCTCGGCGGGTGACGCGGACGTCGTCGTGCGCAACGTCCCCCGCAAGCTCTTCGGCCGTACGGTCACCGCGACGGTCGCCGAGGCCGCCTGGTCCGGGTACGAGGGGCAGCACGCGGCGCCGCAGGTCCTGAGCCGCGTCAAGGTCACCGTCGCCGCCGACGGCACGGTCACCGTCCCCCTGCGCGGCCTGCACAAGATGTCGGCGTACCGGATCGTCCTCACCCCGTCCGGCACCGGCACCCCCGCCGCCCCGTCCGTCCCCTGGTCCGCGTCGTACGAGGCCGAGGACGCGGCGATCACCGGCGGCACGGTCTACACGCACGGCACGGTCCAGAACGCCAACGGCTACGCGGCGTCCGGCACCAAGGACGTCGGCTCGCTCAACACCCCCGCCAGCAAGGTCGACTTCACAGTGACGGTCCCCGAGGACGGGGCGTACGACCTGGCGGTCCTGTACGGCAACCAGTCCGGCCGCCCGGCCACCCAGAAGCTGTCCGTGGACGGCGCCGCCCCGGTCACCGTGACGTACCCCTCCACCCAGAACTGGACCTACCGCGCCAAGCAGGACGTCCCCCTCCACCTCACGGCCGGCACCCACGTGTTGAGCCTCGCGAAGGGCGACGCCGAGGTCACGCTGGACCGCATCGACCTGACCCGCCGCAGCAAGGCAACGGCCTCCTACGAAGCCACTCTCGCGGACGTCAGCGGGCGTCCGGCGTTCGACTACTCCTCGTCGGCCGGCACCGGGACGGGTTCGCTCGTGCTGCGCGGCGGCGACAAGGCGGTGTTCGACGTGTACGCGCCGCGCGACGGCTACTACACGGTCGTACCGAAGGGGTCGGGGCCGGTCCAACTCGCCCTGCACGGAGCGAAGTTGGCCGCTGTGCCGAACCGTGCGCTGCGGCTGTACCTGGTCGCCGGGAACAACCGGATCGCGGTGACGGCCGGGCACGCGTCGCTGCGGTCGCTCGACGTGTCGGGGGACGGGTCCGGCACAGGAGCCACCAAGTACAGTGCCGCCGATGCCGTCCTCGCGGGCGGCGCGAAGCTGGTCGAGTCCGGGTACGCGCCCGGTGGGGCGTACGTCGGCAATCTCGGCAACAGCCCTGACAGCACGGCCGAGTTCAGAGTGGACGCGCCGAGGTCCGGGCGGTATCTGCTGGTCGTGACGTACGCGCACAACGACCGGCGGGACAACGGGCACGCCTACAACACGGACATCATGTCCCGCACGGCGGACGTCGCGGTCGGCGCGGGCGCGCCGCGGCGGGTCACGTTCAAGAACACGTGGAGCACCGACGACTACTGGACGGTCGGGGTCCCGGTCGAGCTGCGGAAGGGGGGCAACACGGTGACGTTCGGCAACGCGAGCGCCGCCGCCCCCGACATCGCGGGGATCGAGCTGGGCCGGATCGACGGCACGTACTGACCCGCGCCTGCGGGCAGCCTCCCGAGGGCTGCCCGCGGCCGGGGCGGTAACTTGTCCGGCATGAGCGCGATCACGCAGAACGGGCAGCTCGCGGGCCGTCTCGCAGGCAAGGTCATCGTCGTCACGGGCGCGGCCCGGGGGCAGGGGCTGGCCGAGGCCCACGCCCTGACCCGGGCCGGGGCGACCGTCGTCGCCACCGACGCGCGGCCCCAGGACGACGGGTGCCTGAAGCTCGACATCAGCTGCGAGGCCGACTGGGACGCGCTGGCCGGCGGGCTGCGCGAGTCGTACGGCCGGATCCACGGGCTCGTCAACAACGCGGGGATCACCGAGGGGCACCGGATCGACTCCGTGCGGCCCGAGGACATGGCCCGGGTGCAGGCCGTCAACACGACCGGGCCGCTCCTCGGCATCCAGAAGCTGTCCCCGCTGATGCCGCCCGGCTCGTCCATCGTCAACATCGGCTCGGCGACCGCGCTCACCGGCTACTACCCCGTCGCGTACACGGCCAGCAAGTGGGCGCTGCGCGCGGTCTCGAAGATCGCCGCGACCGAGCTGGGCCCCCGGGGCATCCGCGTCAACTCCGTCCTTCCCGGCTACATCGAGACGGAGATGACGGCCGCCGCCTCCCAGGCGTTCCGCGACGCGACCATCGGCGAGACCCCCCTGGGCCGCCCCGGCACGGTCGACGACATCGCCCCGCTCGTCGTCTTCCTCCTCTCCGACGACTCCTCCTTCATCACCGGCGCGGAGATCCCGGTGGACGGCGGCCTGACGGCCCACGGCGGCGTGAAGTCGATCTCGGACGCGCTCAAGGGCTAGCCCGCGTTGGTAGCGTCAGCCCTGCCTCGAACAACCAGCGCAGCCACACGTACGAGAGAGAGCAGATGTCCTCCCCCACGATCCGCAGGGCCGTCATTCCCGCCGCCGGGCTCGGTTCGCGCCTCTTGCCCCTCACCAAGGCGATTCCGAAGGAGATGCTGCCGGTCGGTGACAAACCGGTCGTCGAGCACACCGTGCGGGAGCTCGTGGACTCCGGCATCACGGACATCACGATCGTCGTGTCGGGCGGCAAGTCCCTGATCCAGGACCACTTCCGGCCGAACCCGGCGCTGGTGGACCAGTTGCGGGCGGACGGCAAGACGGCGTACGCGGACGCGGTGGAGGAGGTCGCCGAGCTGGCCCGGCGCGGCCACATCACCTACCTGGACCAGCGCGGCCCGTACGGCAACGGCACCCCCGTGCTGAACGCGGCGCGCTCCTTCAACGACGAGCCGGTGCTCGTCCTGTGGCCGGACGACGTGTTCGTGGCCGAGGTCCCCCGCGCCCAGCAGCTCATCCGGGCGTACGAGCAGACCGGCTGCCCGGTCCTGGCCCTGCTCCCGATGGACCCGAAGGACTCGCAGCGCTACGGCGTCCCGATCGTGAAGGAGGATCTCGGCGAGGGCCAGCTCCGCATCACGGGCCTGGTGGAGAAGCCGAAGCCGCAGGACGCCCCCTCGTCGTACGCGGCGATCGGCGGCTACGTCATCACCCCCGGCATC
The DNA here is from genome assembly GCF_001419795.1 of Streptomyces niveiscabiei. Taxonomy (GTDB): domain Bacteria; phylum Actinomycetota; class Actinomycetes; order Streptomycetales; family Streptomycetaceae; genus Streptomyces; species Streptomyces niveiscabiei. The sequence goes on along the minus strand of NZ_LIRL01000187.1, from coordinate 11,836 downwards.
GTCGACGAACTCCGCGAGCAGACCCGCCGCTGGCACGAACACCGCACGGGCGAGATCTACTTGACGGACGCGATCAACGCGTACGCCGCGACCCGCGCCGTGTACGGCCAGGTGATCCAGGGCGAGTGGTACGACACCGGCAACCCGGCGGACTACCTGGTCGCCCAGATGGCGCACGCGCTCGCGCACCCGGAGTACGGCCCGGTCCTGCGCGGCCTGGTCCGCAAGCTCGACGGCACCCAGGAAGCAGGCGAATAGCCGTCACGGCGCCGGGAGTTGGGCGGACGTCAGCACCAGGTCCGCCCGCTCCCGCGTCTTCGCGACCATCTCGGCGTTGCGCTCGTCGCTTCTCGACACCCAGGCCACAGCGGCCTCGTGGCTCTTCCCGAACTCCTCGTGCCGGGCCACGAGCCGCCGTACCCGCTCCTCCTCGTCCGGCGCGCAGAACCACACCTCGTCGAGCGCGGCCCGGACCCGTACCCATGAACCGGTGTCCAGCAGAAGGTAGTTGCCCTCGGTCACGACGAGCCGCGCACTGGGCGGCACCGGGATCGCCCCGGCGATGGGCTGCTCCAGAACCCGCTCGAAGCCGGGCGCGTACACCAACTCCCCCGCAGACCGGAGCCGTTCCAGCAACGCGGCGTACCCCGCCGCGTCGAACGTCTCCGGCGCCCCCTTCCGGTCCCGCAGCCCCAGCCGGTCCAACTCGACGTCCGCGAGATGGAACCCGTCCATGGGCACATGCGCCGCGACCGGCCCCAGATCCCGCACCAGCCGTTCCGCGAGCGTCGTCTTCCCCGCTCCCGGGCTCCCGGCGATCCCGAGAATCGCCCGCCGCCCGGGGCGGACGAGCGCGGCGGCCCTGTGCACGAGCCGGCCATAAGTCAAGGCAGAGGTCATGGCACCAGTGTCCCGGGGGCCGGCCCCGATTCCGTCCGGAACCGGCCCTCTTGTCATCAGTACGCGGGTGTGCCGACGAGATCGGGCAGTGGGTTGACGAGCGCGCCCTTGCGTTCGGGCGCGGGTTCCACCGGCCAGACGGCCGGGCAATGCGTCCCGGGCGGCGGCGTCCTCAGCGTCAGCAGGTACGTGTCGATGGCGGCCCGCGCGCACGGGCTGAGCCAGTAGTCCCCGTGCCCGGCCCCGTCGTACGTCAGCAGGACGGCCTCCCGGCCGATCTGCCGCGCGGCGTTGGCGCCCCACGCGTGCGGAGTCGCCGGGTCGAAGCGGCTGTTGGTGAGCAGGATCGGCGGCGTCCCGTCGACCTTGAGCGGCCGGGGCGGGTTGGTGACCTCGGTGGGCCAGTTCTGGCAGCCGGTCATCGCCGTCCAGCCGAGCGGGCTGAGCCGGGTGACGGGGGCGACGCGGGCGAGCGCCTTCTTCTCCCGGGCGAGCGTGCCGTACGAGGGGACGCCGAACACGTAGTCCTGGCAGATGACCGCCGGGATCGGGTACGGCCCCGGGTCGGCGAACGCGGCGACGCGGCGGGCCGTTTCCTCGGTCGGGTCGTCGATGTCGCTGAGCAGGTCGGCGAGCTGGAACCAGGACGCCGGGTCGTACAGGAACCCGAAAACGGTCAACTGGACGTCCTGCGGCTTGAGTTCGATGCCGCCCGGCAGTTCGAGCTCACCGGCCTCGGCGCGCCGGTACAGCGAGTCGAAGAGGGCGCGGGCGTCACGGCCGTACAGCTCGCAGGCGGGTGTGCGGGCGCACCAGTCGGCGAACTGGCCGTAGACCTCCTCCATCGCGACGGCCTCGGTCCGCTGGAACGCCGAGCGGCCGAGGCTGTGGTCCATGTTGGAGTCGAGGGCGAGCGCGCGGACGCGGTGCGGGTAACGGGCCGCGTACTGCTGGCCGATGGCCGTGCCGTAGGAGACGCCGTAGTAGCTGATCCTGGACTCGCCGAGGGCGGCGCGGATCGCGTCCATGTCCTGGACGACGTTGCCGGTGTCCATGTGGCCGAGGAGGGGGCCGGTCCGGGCGAGGCAGTCCTTGCCGAGGCGGCCGGTCGCGGCGCGCAGGGCGGCGAAGTCGCGGGGGCTGCCGGGGTGGAGGAGGGGGTCCTGTGCGCGGATCAGGTCCCAGTCGCAGGTGACCGGGTGGCTGCGGCCGACGCCGCGCGGGTCGAAGCCCACGATGTCGAAGCGGGCGAGGAGTCCGGGCGAGAAGGTGGAGCGCGCGCCGAAGACGAAGTCGACGCCGGAGCCGCCGGGTCCGCCGGGGTTGACGAGCAGCGGGCCGATGCGGCGGGCCGGGTCGGTGGCGCGATGCCGGTTGAGGGCCAGGTCGATGGTCGCGCCCTTGGGCTTGGCGCGGTCCACCGGGACCTTGAGGGTGGCGCACTCGAATCCGCCGGTGCCGTCCGGCGCGGTACAGGGCTTCCAGGCGATTCGCCCTGCCGTGTACGCCGCCGGCGCCTCACCGGCCGGTGCCGCCGACGCCGTGGTGCCGCCGAGGAGCTGACCCAGCAGCGCGGCGGCGAGCGCCCCGGCCGCGAGAACACGACGGGTTCTTGTGCGGTGACTGTACGGGTGCTGTGTGCTCATGCCGGTCATTGTCCGCACCCGCCCCCGCCTCAACGGCCCTTTCACGACACGGGAGTTGTGTGAACTCCCGGAAACCTCTCCGGCCCCGGAAGTGACTGATGCCACAAGTGATACGCACCCGTTCCGTTAGCGGCGGGACTAGCCTGAGGCCGTTCAACGCCGAGGAGGGGTGCCCATGGCCGTCCGCCGCACCCGGATCACTCCCTTGCGCGCCGCCCAGGTGTACGAGGCCGTCCTCGCCCTGCTCCGCGAGGTCGGGTACGAAGCGCTCACGATGGAGGCGGTCGCCGCCCGCGTCCGGGCCGGGAAGGCCACGCTGTACCGGCAGTGGGGCGGCAAGCCCCAGCTGGTCGTCGCGGCGCTGGCCCAGCGCGAGCCGCTGCGGATCACCGAGGTCGACACGGGCTCGCTGCCCGGGGATCTGTACGAGATCGTCGACCGGGTCGGTGACGAGGCCCTGTCGCGCGGTCCCACCCTGCACCTCGGGGCCGGCAGCGCGATCCTCGGCAACCCCGAACTGCGGCGCTCGCTGCGCCGGTCGATGCTGGAGCCCGCGCTGGCCGACCTCGCCACGGTGCTCCGGCGCGCGGTGCGGCGCGGCGAGGTCCCCGGGGACTGTCCGGCGCTCGGCCTCGTCCCCGGGATGCTGCTGAGCGTCGTCCTGGCCCGGCCGCTGCTCGGCGAGGAACCGCTGACCGTCGTGGAGATGCGGCGCCACCTGGACGCGCTGGTGTTCCCGGCGCTGGGCCTGCGCCCGGCCCCGGCCTGCCCCTGAGACTCCCCGCACGCCACCCCCACGCCTCCCCCCACCGGGAGTCACCAGGAGAAACGCCATGCATGTGCTCCTCGTCGAGGACGATCCCGAGATCGCCGAACCCCTGGCCCGTGGCCTCGCCCGCTACGGGCACGACGTCCACTGGGTCGCCACCGGGCAGGAGGCGCTGCTCGCGGGCGGCGACCCGGAGATGGTCCTCCTGGACCTGGGCCTGCCGGACATGGAGGGGCTCGACGTGTGCCGCAGGCTGCGGGCCCGCAGCGAGGTGTCCCTCATCATGATCAGCGCGCGGGGTTCGGAGACGGACAAGGTGGTGGGGCTGGAGCTGGGTGCGGACGACTACGTCGTGAAGCCGTTCACCGTACGGGAGTTGATCGCCCGGATGCGGGCGGTGCAGCGCAGGCGGCTGGCCCCGCCGCCGGCCGCCGTCGTGCCCCGGCAGGCCGCCGCCGGGGTCCCCGGTGTCGTCATCGGGCTGCCCCGCCGCTCCCTGGACCGCTACGGCCGCCTGTCCATCGACCGGCTCGCGCACCGCACGTACCTCGACGACACGGAGATCCTGCTGAGCCCGAAGGAGTACGCGCTCCTCGTCTACCTCGCCGACCGGCTGGACACCCTCGCGACCCGCGAGGACATCATGGCGGCGGTGTGGGACAGCAACTGGTTCGGCCCGACGAAGACGCTGGACACGCACGTGTACGGGCTGCGGCACAAGCTGGGGGACGCGGTCTGCATCGAGGCGGTGCGGGGCGTCGGCTTCCGGCTGGCGGTGAAGACCGGAACGCCCGCACACCAGCCGGCTTCCTGACCGACACCGACGCCCGTCCCGCCGCTCAGACCGGTGCGCCCTCCAGGGGCCGTGCGGCGAGGAACGCCGTGCGTCGGCGCAGGGTGAAGCCGAGGGACTCGTAGAGGCGGATCGCGTTCGTGTTGCCCGCCCCGGTGTGCAGGAACGGCACCTCGCCGCGCTCCCGGATGCCGTGCGCGACCGCGAGGACGAGCCGCGTCGCCAGGCCCTGTCCCCGGTGTGCCGGGTCGGTGCACACGGCGCTGATCTCCGTGTACCCCGGCGGGTGCAGCCGCTCCCCGGCCAGCGCGACGAGCGCGCCCTCGCGGCGGATGCCGAGGTAGGTGCCGAGTTCGACGGTGCGCGGCAGGAACGGTCCTGGCCGGGTGCGGGCCACCAGGTCCAGGATCTCGGGGACGTCGGCGGCGCCGAGCCGTACGGCCTCCGGGTCCGGGGCCGTGTCGAGCCCGTCGTCGACGAGCTGCACGCCGTCGACCTGGAAGGTGACCTCCCACCCGGCGGGCACGTCTCCGCAGTAGCCGGACAACGGCACCTCGGCGCCGGGCCCGGCGAGCGCGGCGAGGTCGGCCCAGTCCCGCGCGTCCGGCTCGTCCGGCAGCGCGAGCCACGGCGAGACATCGACGGGGTACCGCAGCACCCGCCCTTTCCGCTCGGCGAACCTCGCGTGCGGCCCGGTCAGGGAGTGCAGCGCCGGATTGTCCAGGACGTGACTCACGCCGCTCCCCCGATCTCGATCACGACTGACGACGTGTGCCTCGGACATGGCTCCCTCTCTACGGCCCGGCTGTGTCATCCGTCACCAAGAAGCGCAGGTGGGAGGGTATTCCCGGGCCCCGCGAGCGTTCATACGGACGTAATGATCGGCCGCCGCGTGCGCCGCGTATCGTGGAGGCCGCACGAACGTTTCTCCGAGACAGGCACCCATGAACGTCACCCGAGGCTTCGCCGGGCGCCCCCGCGTCCACAACCCGGGGCTGCCGCCCGGCCAGTACGACGCGGGCGACGACTGGCCCGTCCTGTCCGCCGAGGTCACCCCCGACCTCGCGCCCGCCGACTGGACGTTCCGCATCGACGGCCTGGTGGCCGAGCCCCGCACCTGGACCTGGCAGGACGCGCGGGCGCTGCCCGGCTCCGAGTACCGGGGCGACATCCACTGCGTGACGAGCTGGTCCAAGTTCGGCGTCCGCTTCGGCGGGGTCTCGCTGGACGCGTTCCTCGCCGCCGTACGCCCCTCGGCGACCGCCACCCACGCGGTCGCCTACTCCCACACCGGCTACACGACGAACCTGCCCCTCGCCGACCTGACCGGCGGCAAGGCGTGGATCGCGTTCGCCTACGACGGCCGGCCGCTCGCGCCGGAACACGGCGGGCCCGCGCGGCTGCTGGTGCCGCACCTGTACTTCTGGAAGAGCGCGAAGTGGGTCGCGGGCATCCGGCTCCTCGACCACGACGAGCCGGGGTTCTGGGAGCAGAACGGGTACCACGCGCGGGGCAACCCGTGGGAGGAGCAGAGGTACTCCGGTGACTGAGGCGACGTTCGAGACCCGGTTCGCCGTGCCCGGCCGGATCGCCGTGTCCAACCGGGCGGCGGCCGTCTGGCAGACGGCGACCCTGACCGAGGTCCGCCGCGAGACCCCGTACGCGGCGACCTTCCGGTTCGCCGTGCCCGCGTGGGCCGGCCATCTCCCCGGCCAGCACCTGATGCTCCGCCTCACCGCCGAGGACGGCTACACCGCGCAGCGCCACTACTCGATCGCCTCCGCGCCGGACACCTCGGGCCACATCGAGCTGACCCTCGACCACGTGGAGGGCGGCGAGGTCTCCGGCTGGTTCCACACGGTCGCGAAACCCGGCGACCAGGTCGAGGTGCGCGGCCCGCTCTCCGGCTTCTTCGCCTGGCCCGGCGACCGCCCCGCGCTGCTGGTCGGCGCGGGCTCCGGGGTCGTCCCGCTGATGTCGATGGTCCGCCACCACCGGGCGCGTCAACTCGACGTACCGCTACGGCTGTTGGTGTCCGCGCGCGGCCCGCAGGAGCTGATCTACGCGCGGGAGTACGGCGCGGAGACGACCCCGGTGTTCACCCGCACCGCGCCCGACGGCTTCCCGGTGGGCCGGCTGAACTCCTCCCACCTGGAACCCCTCTTCGCCACCGGCACCGCCTGGGAGGCGTACGTCTGCGGCTCCAACGCCTTCGCCGAGCACGCCTCCCGCCTGCTGGTCGCCGCGGGCCAGCCGGTCGACCGGATCAGGATCGAACGGTACGGCTGAACAAGGTCAGTTGATGTTCCAGACCGTGGGCAGCGGGGTGGGGACGCGGTACGTGTCGTCGCGGATGTAGGTGCCGCAGTTGGCGGCGTGCCACTCGAAGTGGACGGTGTCGCCCGACTCGACGTTGACGTTGCGGATCGTCACCGAGCCGCCGGGCGTGAACTGGACGGAGCCGTTGCTGGTCCCGCCGGTGGAGGTGTCGGTCACGTAGACGCAGGCCGCTCCGGCGGGGATGCGCTGGCTGCCGACGGTGATGTTGATCGAGGTCGCCGAGGCGGGCCCCGCGGTGAGCGCGACCGCGGAGGCCGCCGCGACGAGTGCCGTCGGCAGGAGCGTGCGCTTGCGTGTGGTCAACTGCATGGTTCTTCCGCCGTTTCGTGGGGGGGGGTGGGACACCATGTCCCGGCCCCACTCTCGGTGTTCGCGCGGCCCGGCCAATAGAGGAAAAATCCACCACCTCTGCCGATCTCCCCCACCATATGTTAGAAAGTTCAAGATCTTTGGTCGCCCCCGAGCTCCAACCCCCCACTTCGAGGAGCCGTAGTGCCACAACACATGTGCGTGGAATGGGCCCTGCCCACACCCGGTCTGTCGATCGCGCTCGTCAGCCAGGGTGCACCCCCGCCCGCCGCCCTCGCCCACTTCCGCACGCGTCAGGTCGGGAGACGTTCCGACGTCCGTCCCGACGACGACGTCCTCCTCTTCCACGGGCCCGGCGCGGCCCACGCGGTACGCGGCTTCCGTCTGACGGCCGGGCCCGGACTGCCGCCCGCCGCCGTCCTCGCGCCCCGGCTGGACTGGGACGACGTCTCCATGGCCCTCGACCACGGGGCCACCAGCTACCTCGTGGAGACCTCCCCCGGCCCCCGACTCCTCGCCGAGGCCCTCGACCTGACCTCCCAGGGCGCCACGGTCCTCGCGCCGGTCGTCGTCGAACATGTGAAGGCCGCCCGCCGGTCCCGGACGGGCATCGCCCGGCAGCGCCCCTGCCCCGACGCCGCCGGCCGCCTGTCGCCCCGGGAGCGCGAACTCATGGCCCGGCTCACGTCCGGTGACACGGTCCCGGAGATCGCCGCGGGCATGAACCTCACACAGAAGACCGTCACCAACTACCTGAGCCGGATCTACCAGAAGCTCGGCGCCCGCAGCCGCTCGGACGCGATCCTGCGCTGGCTCGGCGTCCTGGAGATCCAGGCGGCGTGACGGTACGCACCCGCCCATACCCTCCAGTCTCACCCACCTCTCCTGGACACCACCGGACCCGGCCCGGAGCCGACCCCCGTGGCGGTATCGGCGGAGCCGTCCGCCCGCTCCGGTTCGCCGGGTGGGATGCGGCTTCCCGTCCGCACCCGGAGTCCATCCGGGGGCGCGGAGACGGCCGGTCGGTAATCGGCTGGCGGGCGGTCGCGAGGGCGGTGAGACTGCGTCGATGATCAGTCACGCGCTGCTGCGTCCCCGCGCCCTCGTGCCCGGGGACCTCGTCGTCGTCGCCTCGCTGTCCGGTCCGCTGTACGCCGAGTACGCGCCCGATCTCGACCGGGCCGTGGCCGTGCTGGAGGGGATGGGGTTCCGGGTGCGGCGGGCGCCGCTGCTCGAAGCCGGGCGGCGGCGCTGGTGGAGCGCGGCGCGGCCGGCGGAGGTCGCCGAGGAGTTCAACGGGCTGCTGCGGGACCCCGAGGTGCGGGCGATCGTCGCGCACGACGGGGGCCAGACCGCGTTCGGCTACCTCGACCTCATCGACTACGACGCGGTCGCCGCCGACCCCAAGCCGGTCCTCGGCCTCAGCGACATCTCCCTCCTGCACCTGGTCCTGTACGCCCGCACGGGCCTGGTCGGCTTCCACACCGACCTGGCCACACCCGGCCTCGGCGGCCACTGGCAGCGCACGACCCCGGCCCGCCGGGCCGAGCTGGAGCGGCTCTACACGACGCTGCTGACCGGCACGGAACCGATCGGCGCGCTGCCGTCCACCCCGGGGTGGGAGTGCTGGCGCCCCGGCCGCGCCGAGGGCCCCCTCGTCGGCGGCGTCGTCAACCGCATCGCCCTCAACCAGGCGACGCCGTACGCCCTGCCCCTCGAACGGTTCGACGGCGCGCTCCTGTTCTGGGAGGAGGCGGGCGGCCTCGCCGCGCACGTGTGGACGTACCTCCAGGTCATGCGGCACTGCGGCATCCTCGACCGGATCGCGGGCATGGTCGTCGGCGTCCCGGACGGCATCGCCGGCCTCGGCACGGGTACGCCGGACCCGACCCTGCGCGACCTCGTCCTCGACGCCCTCGGCGACCGGGACATCCCGGTCCTCGGCAACGTCGAGTTCGGGCACGCGGGGGCGAACCTGCCGATGCCGGTGGGGGTGCGGGCGGAACTCGACGCGGGTGCACGGACGTTGTCGCTGCTCGAACCGGCGGTGCGGGCGCGCTGACGGGACTGTCCTCCTGAACGGCCGTCGCGGGCACGCGTGACGGTGCCGTGAACAGTCATTGACAAGCCGAATCCGGTCGGGTTGTCATGAACACATGATCCACCCCGACCGCGGCCCCGCCCCCGGCGTCCCAGGCCCCCGCCCGCTGTGCTCCTGATCGGCCGCCGGGAGCTGCTCGACACCGCGCGGGCCGAACTGGCCACCGCCCCCGGCGTGTTGTTCCACGGGCCCGCCGGGATCGGCAAGTCGACGCTGGTGGACGCGCTCCTGACGACCACCCGGGCCGCGACGGTCCTGCGCTGCTCCCCGTCCGAGGAGGACGCCGGCCTCCCGTACGCCGGTCTCGTGGACCTGTTCGCGCGGGTGCCGGACAGCCGCCTGGACTCCCTCGCGCCCCCGCTCCGGGACGCGTTGCGGGGCGCGCTGCTGCGGGGCGAGGCACCGGGAGACGGCCGGGGCAGGCTCGCCGTACGCATCGGCGTGCTCGACGTGCTGCGGGAGTTGGCGTCCGAGGGGTCCGTGCTGCTGGCCGTCGACGGGGTGCAGTGGCTCGACGCGGAGAGCGCGGAGGTGCTCGCGTTCGTGGTGCGCCGGGCGGGCGGGCTCGATCTGCGGGTGGTGGCCGCCGAGCGGGTCGCGGACGGGGAGCGGCCCGAGGGGGTGTGTCCGCCGGGTACGGCCGTGCTGCGGGTGCCGCCCTTGTCGTACGACGAGGTGGCGCGGATCGTGCGCGCCGGCCTGCCACCCGACGTGCTGCGTGCGCTCCAGGAGACCGCCGCCGGAAATCCGTCGTACGCACGGGAGTTGCAGCACTCCCCCCTGCTCGGCCCGGTGCTCGACGTCCCCCGGCACCTGCGTACCCGGCTGCTGGCGGGGATGCCGGAGGACATACGGCGCACCCTGCTCGTCGCGAGCGCCGCCGACCGTCCCACCCTCACCGTGCTGCGGGCCGCCGGGCTCGACGACCCGGCCTGCGCCCTCGCGGCGGCCGACGCCGACGGGGTCGTACGGTTCGCGCACCCCGTCGTCCGGGCCGCCGTCTACTCCGACGCGTCGGTGCGCGAACGGCGGGAGGCGCACGCCCTGTTGGCGGGCGCGGTCGCCGACCCGGTGGAGCGGGCCCGGCATCTCGCGCACGCCCGCCCGTACGAGGACGAGGACACCGCGCGCACGCTGGAGGCGGCGGCGGAGTACGCGCGCGGGCGCGGGGAGCCCGGCGCCGCGTTCGAGCTGGCCCGGCTCGCGGCCCGCCGTACCCCGGTCGAACACGCGCGCGCCGAGCGGCTGTTGGCCGCCGCCGGGTACGCCTGTGACGCGGGGCGGCAGGAGGAGGCGGGCGAGGCCGCCGGGGCGGTGCTGGCCGGGTCGGGGGACGCGCGGCAGCGGGTGCGGGCGCGGGTGGTGCTGCTGCGCAACGCCGGGCAGGCGCTGGAGGGGGCGCGCGATCTGATCGCGGAGGGGCTGCGGGACGCGGCCGGGGACGCGGAGGCCGAGGGGTGGCTGCACCACTGGGCCGCCGTAAGGGGCCTGCTGTGCGGGGAGTTGACCGAGGCGGCCCGGCACGCGCGCCGGGCCGCCGCCCTCGGCGACACGGACACCCGGATCGGGGCGCTGGCCACGCTCGGCCGGGTGCTGTCGCTGGCCGGGGAGCCGGTCGCGGCCGGGGCCGCGCTGGAGGAGGCGCTCGCGCTGACGGGCGGTCACGGGAGCGGCCCGGACGGCTGGGGGCTGATCCGGATGCGGGCGGTCCTCGCGCTGGACTCGGACCGGGTCGGCGAGGCCCGCGCGCAGGTCACCGGGCTCCTCGCGGTGATCGGCGACGTCGCCGGCGTCGAGGAGGCGACGGCCACCCTGGTCGCGCTGACCCGCATCCAGGTGCGCGCCGGCGACTGCCGCGAGGCCCTGGTGACCGCCGCGCGCTGCGAGGCGGGCGCGGGCACGGCGCCCGTGCTGTACGCGCGGGCCCTCGCGGCGACCGCGGGCGGCACCGCCGACGAGGCCCGCCGGCTCGCCGGTGAGGCGGTCCGCGCCTCGGAGGCCGACGGCGACCGGCTGTTCCTGGTGCGCGCGCTAGCGGTCCTCGGGCAGGCCGAACTCCTCACCGGCGACCCGCGCGGCGCGGCGGCGGCCGTCGAGGCGCTCCAGCGGGTGCGCGGCCTCGGCGCCGCGATGGGCGCCGCCGATCCGCCGCTGCTGCACTGGTACGCGGATCTGGCGGAGGCGCTGGTGGTGCTCGGCGAGTGCGAGGAGGCCGGGGCGGTGCTGGGCGAGGCCCGCGCGCGGATGTCGGGGGACGTCCCGGGGAGCGCGCTGGCGGCCCTGGAGCGGGCGGAGGGGCTGCGGGCGGCGGGACTCGGCGCCGCGAAGGAGGGTGTCGTCCGGCTGCGGACGGCCGTCGAGCGGCTGCGGCACCTGCCGTTGCCGGTGGACCTCGTACGGACGCTGATCGCGCTGGGGACGGTCGAGCGGCGGGCCCGGCACCGCAGCGCGGCGCGGGCGGTGCTCGGGGAGGCGCTGGGGACGGCGGACCGGATCGGGGCCGCGGCGCTCGCGGCGCGCGCCGGGGCGGAGCTGGCGCGGCTGGAGGCCGGGGAGCGCGGCGAGGGACCCGGGCTGACGCCGACGGAGGCGCGGATCGCGGAGCTGGTCGGGGGCGGGGCCACCAACCGGGAGGTCGCCGCGAAGCTGTTCATCAGCGTCAAGACCGTGGAGGGGGCCCTGTCGCGGGTCTACCGGAAGGTGGGGGTGCGGTCGCGGACGGCGCTGGCGCACGCGATGGCGGTGGCCGTGCTGGCCTCGGGCGCGGCAGTGGACACGCCGGACGACGAGCGGGTCGTCCCGGCGGTGACGCTGAGTCAGCCGAGCCGGGCCCACAACCGCCGTTCCGGCACAGGGCGTTGACGTGACATCCGCTGTTAACACGTGACGCAAGGGTTCCCCCGCTTATGAGGGGTGGCCCGGTCTTCCTACGGTGAAGCCGTTCCGCTTCCGGAACAGCCCCCCCCCCCCCCCCCCGA
>NZ_LIRL01000186.1 GCF_001419795.1 Streptomyces niveiscabiei | reverse complement strand
GCACCGCTGAAAACCCTCAATGACTGACCGACGAACTAGGGGTCACCTCGGCAGAGCAAGGCGCACAGGCCACCAGTAGAATCATGCTGGTCTGCAGCAAGTACGGCGATGAAACCACAATGTTCCCCATCCCCTAGCCCGGGAAGGAATCGTGCAATGGGCCTCGACATATATGTCAAGGATGTCAGACGCGACGAGCTGGAGTGCATCAGCGATGACGCCGAAGATTCATTCGGCGCCATGTGTCGGCAGGCTCCAGAGACCAGTCTGCGGCGTGGCGTAATGCAGTACGGGCAGACAATGTTCAACTCGTATCAGTTGCGCAGATTCGTAGAAGAGCTGGAGGCTCTCCCGCCCAGCGAGGTAACGCCGAAAATCCAGCAGGTCCTCGACGGGGCTCGACTGGCCATCCGTAAATCGGGATACCTGTACTTCATCGGAGACTAGGTTCAGAGCGCGAATTTCGCCAGGACCCCATAAAATTCAGCATGCAGCCCATTCGTAAAACGAGTAATGGGGTCGGCGGCAATCTTCTGGCCCAGTTATGCGACCTGAACAGGCTGATCGACGGGCCGGACGACGGATTCCTGGCTCAGATCAGCTGACGTCCGGCCTGCACTTCTATGCCCTCCGCCAGAATTGTGCGATGTACTGCTCCACCTCCTTGGGCACACCGCATGCGGTGAGTTCGGCAACCTGACTGCGGCCCGTGCTCACCACGCGTACCTTCCATGTGCCCGGCCCGTCCGACAACTCGATACTGCCGGGCATCGGCCCGCCGGCCATGCTTCGAGCTCGCAGTCTGCCCGATGAACAGTGGATGCTCGCCTCGGCTGTCTCCTCCCATTCTCCGGAAGGAGCGGTCGGCTCGGCATCCCAGACCTCCACCGTCAGGCCAGCAGTATGTGTGTGCCCAGCGCTGGTGAAGTCCAGGCGCCCTGGGCGGGCAGTGAGAAGGGCACCTGGTTCGAATCCGCCGGGGAAGAGAACCGGAACCTGTGTGTCATCCCAGTCTTGCAAGGCCCAGGCCCCGTAGTCGATCTCGATGGCCGCCTCCTGCCGCCTGATCAAGTTCGGCACGTCAACTCCTCACATTCGACGAACTCCCCACCCGCTGCCCGACAGCGCAGCACCACCATGATCGTCGATCTCTGGGCAGGCCGCTTGAAAGGGGGCATTCCCCAGCGGCGGACAAGGGCGTCTCCTGTCTCTGTACGGGGGCTCACCGTGAACGTGGCAGTGCGTGCGCGGCGGACGGCAGGGCCGTAACTGGAGCGTCGCGGAAATTCGGAGAAGCTCCCCTGCCTGACGCCGCCGGTGAGCGGCGGGCCGCTGCTGTCGCTCGGTCCAACTGGCGGCGGATCTCGTGATCGATGCTCTCGGCGACGAGATCAAGTTCCTCGCCGAGGTCGGCCAGCTGGGAAGCGATGGTGTCCAGCTCGGACGCGCTGCTTCGGGTACTTCGGGTGCGGCACTGCTCGGAGGCGGTTTCGTGTATCTGGTGCAGGTGGGCCACCGTGCCGAAGACCCCGGTGACGGCTTCGTCGAACAGGCCGGTGAACTCCTCGGTCCGGGCCGTGGCGAGACGGTCGTTCCCGTCGGCGGCGATGCACGGATGTCCGGCCCTGTGGTCGAGCTGGTCGTCGGGCGGTGCTGGTGCGAGGCGCCATTCTCCGCGTCCTCGGGCGGAGTACAGGGGACAGGCCTGGACCAGGAGCCCGTGCCCCCACGCAGAACCACTGCTGTCACTCCCCGCAGCGCACAGGAACTGAAGAACCGTCAGCCGGACTGAACACGGCACTGTTTGTCCCCATGTGGGAGTCGGTGTCGAACAGTCGGCGTTCGGCGGGGTGGGGGAGGTGCTGGGTGAAGGAGCGTCCGGCGACTTTCCACAGGCTGCGCCCTGTGGTGAGGACGGAGGTGGCCTGGGTCTCGACGCCGGTCAGGTCCAACAGGGAGGCTGTGGCGGCGAGTTGGTCGGGTTTCTGGCGGTAGATGATCCGGGTGGAGCAGTCCGCGAGGAGTCCCTCGGCCAGGACCCGGCCGCGTGATCCTGCGTCACCGGCCGACAGGAGGTCCGACAACCGATGGATGACCATCAAGTTGGCGATCCCCAGACCCCGGGAGAACTTCCACTGGGCCTGCATCCGCTCCAGCAGCCCGACATGGCGCATCACCCGCCACGCCTCGTCATAGATCACCCAACGGTGTCCGCCCGCCGGGTCGGCGAGCGCGGCCTCCATCCACGCCGAGGCGCAGGCCATCGCGAGGACGAGCGCGGTGTCGTCGCCGGCGCCGCCCAGGTGGGAGAGGGCGATCGGCAGCATCGGCGTGGCCGGGTCGAAGACGGCGGTGGAGGGCGCGTCGAACATCCCCGACAGGTCGCCGTGCACGAGGCGGCGCAGGGCGTGGGTGAGGTCGTCGGCTCCGGCCGGGACCGGCCCGTCGAGGGCCGCCTTCAGGCGGTGCGGGGTGCCCAGGACGGCGGCGATGTCCCCGAGCAGCGGCACCGTCCCGCCGTAGGCGGCATCCGCGGTGGCGAGGTCGAGGGCGGTGTGCTCGGCGGGGCGCAGGTTCCGCTTCAGCACGGGGCGGGCCAGGCCGGCGACGAGGAGCGGGCGGCGCTTGCGGACTTCGGCCGCCCAGTCCTCGGGGGCGACGCCGGCCGGACGGGCGGGAGCGTCCAGGGGGTTGAGACGTCCGGGCAGGCCGGGGCCGAGGGCGATGGTCTGTCCGCCCAGGGCCCGGGTGACCGCCGTCCACTCCCCCCTTCGGATCGCAGGGCACGTAGATGCGGTAGCCGTGGGCGATGGCCCGCGTCGCGATGGACTTGGCGAGGGCGCTCTTGCCCATGCCGATGATCCCGGCGAGGACGGCGTTGGGGTTGGTGAACCCCTCGATCCGGCCGCTGGCGTACAGCGTGAAGGGGTCGTAGCAGAACGCGAACTCGCCCACCACCTGCTCCAGTTCGCAGCCTGACGCTACGCGGACGTCTGCTCGCCGACCCACGACAGGTACGCCTCGGACCCGCCGTCCACCTCGAAGACGACCCACTCCGGGACCTCGTAGCTGTGCTGTACGTGAACCCAGGTCGCAAGCGCTGGCAACCGCTCGGCGGTCGTCTTGTACGAGACCCGCCACTCCCGGGTGGTCTCGATCTCGCCCTTCCACCAGTACACGGCGGTCAACGGCGGATCGATGTGCGCCCCGGCCGCCAACCGCCTCTCGACCGCGCCCCGCGCCAATGCCGTCGCCAACTCCTCGTCATCGATGGTCGTCTGCGCGACCACGACCTCGCTCGCCATGAGACCGCCCCTCTTGATCGGTGTATCTCTCGACCCTACCCAGCGGTGACTCCTCAGGTTCTGGGACGTGAGGGCGGGCAACATGCCAGGCGGCGATCTGGGCCGGAGTGTGGTCACGCAGCTCGATCCGCGACCACCCGACAAGGGCCACGAGATCGAAACCGATGAGTGCCCAGGGCCCGTACGCCACGGCGATCATGGCGACCATCTCCTTGAGTGCCCCGCCGGCCAGCATCACGCTGAGGCCGACGGCGACGGACAAGAAAGCCGTACCTCTGCGGGATCGGTGGGCGGGCGACTGTCCTCATACCACCGATGGGGGCTGCGTGAAAGGCGGACGCCGTCCGGACCCGCTCCCGTATATGTGCTCCTACCCCGGAGATTTCACGTCGGGACGGTCCTCGGTGATCCAGCGTGCGGCGAGGAGTCCGGAGACGGCGGTGAGGACGGCGGCGGCGATGACGGTGGCGTTCAGGCCGAGGGCGTCGGCGAGGATGCCCGCGACGAGGGCACCGGCCGCGTATCCGATGTCCCGCCAGAAGCGGTAGGTGCCCAGGGCGTTGGCGCGCCAGGCGGGGTGGGCGTGGTCGGAGACGGAGGCGATGAGGGCCGGGTAGACCAGGGCGGTGCCCAGGCCGAGGAAGACCGCGGACACGATCCCGGCGAGCAGGGGGTGGTCGAGCAGGGCGAGGGCGAGGACGAAGCCGGCGGCCTGCACGAGCATCCCGTACACGATGAGGGGTTTGCGGCCGATCCGGTCGGCGAGGTGGCCGGTGGGGATCTGGCCGAGGCCCCACAGGATCGGGTAGAGGCCCTTGATGAGGCCGACCGCGCCGAGGCCGAGGCCGTGGTCGGTGAACAGGAGGGGGAAGACGCCCCAGGTGAGGCCGTCGTTGAGGTTGTTGACCAGGCCGGCCTGGCTGGCGCCACGCAAGGAGCGGTGGTGCCAGGAGGTACGGGTGAAGGTGGCCCTGAGGCCGGTGTCCTCATCGCTGGGCAACGGCTGGGCGTGGCCCGCGAGTTCGAGGGCGGCGTGCGCGGCAGTGTCGCGGACGACGAAAGTGAGCGCGAGACCGGCGGCGACGAAGACGACGCCGAGGAGTTCGGGCAGCGGGCGCAGGCCGTGGCTGGTGGCGAGGTAGCCGGTGAGCAGGGCGGTGACGCCGACGGCGGTGTAGCCGGCGGCCTCGTTGAGGCCGGTGGCCAGGCCCCGGCGGGCGGGGCCGACGAGGTCGATCTTCATGTTGACGGTCATCGACCAGGTCAGGCCCTGGTTGACGCCGAGCAGGACGTTCGCGGCGACGATCCAGCTCCAGGAGGGCGCCCAGGCCAGCGCGAACGGCACAGGTATGCCCAGCAGCCAGCCCACGAGCAGGAGTTGCCTGCGCCGGAAGCGCGCGGTGAGGGCTCCGGCGGCGAGGTTGGTGAACGCCTTGGTGAGGCCGAAGGCGATGATGAAGGAGAAGACGGCGAGGTCGCTGGTGAGGCCGAAGGTCTCGGAGCCGATGAGCGGAACGGTGGTGCGCTCCAGGCCGACCAGGCCGCCGACGCAGATGTTGACGACGACGAGCAGGATGAACTGGGTCCGGTTCTCCCGCAGTCCGAGGCGCACGGGACGGCCGTGCGCCTCGGACCGCGGGAGCGGGGTCGCGGCGTTCACGAGGCGGTGTCACCGGCTTTCCGGACGAGCTGCTCGCCGTGCGCGGCGGCGTAGTCGGCCGCTCCGCCGTCGAGGACGGCGACGTCGGTGCGACCGGCGCGCTCCAGGATGCTGGCGGCGGTCATACCGCGCTCGCCGTGCCCGCAGGCGACGATCGCTCCCTCGGGAGGGTCGACGGCAGCGGCGGCGAGGCCGCCGAGTTCGATGCTCAGCGCGCCGGGAACATGTCCGGCGGCGAACTCTGCGCCCTGGCGGACGTCGACGTAGGGACGGTCGCCGGCGCGGTCGGGGGTGAGGAACGCCGTGGTCCGTTGCGGGTTGCCGTCGGCGAGCCAGGCGGTCATGCCGCCTGAGAGGTGTCCGGCGAGCCGCTCGTGGCCGATTTTGCACGACTGCCAGACGGCCTCGGCGAGGTCCTGGCCCTCGCCCGTGACGAGGACGATCGGAATGCTGTCGGGCAGCAGCCAGCCCAGCCAGGTCGCGAACTGGCCGCGCAGCGGGATGGAGAGGGAGCCGGGGATGTGGCCGGCCCCGTAGTCGGCCGCCGGGCGGATGTCGACGGCCTGGCCTCCGTCGGCGAGCAGGGCCTTGACCCGTCCGGCGTCGAGCGCGGGCAGCGCGGGGGTACCGGTCAGGACGGCGGGGCCGCGGCGGTTGGCCTCGGCAAGGCGGTCGAAGTAGGCGGGGTAGCTGCCCAGTTGAGCTGTGAGCAGCTCGACGAAGGTGTCCTCGTCCGGCGCGGCGAGCAGAGGGCTGGTCCGCTTCTGCGCGCCGATGGTTGTGGTGCGTTCGCTGCCGGGCGGGGCGGAGCAGAAGGAGCCGGCGCCGTGGGTGGGCCACACCGGGGTGGTGTCCGGGAGTCCGGCCAGCCGCTGGAGCGAGCGGTACTGGGCGCGGGAGAGTTCCTCGGTGCGATCGGCGCCCAGCAGGTCGGTGCGGGCGGCGGAGTCCACGATCAGCGAGCCGCCGGTGAACACCCCGAGTTCCCGGCCGTCGTCGAGCAGGAGGAAGGACAGATGCTCGTCGGTGTGGCCGGGGGTGGCGAGTGCCCGCAGGGTCAGCCCGCCCAGGTCGGCCTCGTCGCCGTCCGCCAGGCCCCGGTGCTCGAAGGAACGCCGGCCGCCGGCGGAGGCCAGTACGGTCGCGCCGGCGTCGTGGCCGAGTTGGACGGCGCAGGAGAGGAAGTCGGCGTGCAGGTGCGTGTCGGCGGCGAAGGCGACACGCACCTGCACGCCGGTCCGCTGCCGCCCTCAGGGACCGCAGGTCCCGGCTCGCGTCCACGGCAAGAGCACGGCTGTCGCCCAGGTCGACGAGGTAGGCGCTGTTGCCCAGTCCCTCGTCGACGAGCGGGATGAGGTGGTCGTCCGCGAAGCCCACGGTGCCCTCCAGGATTCTGTGACGGGGGTGTGTGGCCACACCCCGCAGACTCAATTACAATAATCCATGGATTTATGGAGGATGTTATGTCGGAGAACACGAAGACCGCGGCGAAGACTCGGCTGTACGACGCGTTCGCGACCAGCGGCAAGGCGCTGGCCAGCGGAAAACGCCTGGAACTGCTGGACCTGCTGGCCCAGGGGGAACGCACCGTCGACGCGCTCGCCAAAGCCGCAGGACTGAACCTGACCACCGCGTCCGCGCACCTCCAGACCCTCAAGCAGGCCGGGTTCGTCGCCACCCGTCGCGAGGGTGTGCGCGTCCACTACCGGCTGGCCGGCGATGACGTCGCCCAGCTCTTCGCGCTGCTGCGTAAGGTCGCCGAGACCCACCAGGCCGCCGTACCGCCCGCCCGGGACGCCTACCTCGGCGAGGACGGCGCCACCGAGGTCGGCCGTGAGGAACTGCGCGCGCGGGTGGCTGCCGGAGACGCCGTGGTGCTGGACGTGCGGCCGGCCGAGGAGTACCTCGCCGGGCACATCCCGGGCGCCCTGTCCATCCCGGTCGGTCAACTGGCCGAGCGGATCGGCGAGTTGCCCGAGGAGACGGAGATCGTCGTCTACTGCCGGGGGGAGTACTGCGTGCTGGCCTACGACGCCGTACGCCTGCTCACCGACCGGGGGCGCCGGGCGATCCGCCTTAACGACGGGATGCTGGAGTGGCGGCTGGCCGAACTGCCCGTCGAAGTCGAGGAGTCGGCGTGACCGGCGGACATCCAGGGCTGGCGGGCGGGCCGGTCTACCTCGACTACAACGCCACCACTCCGGTCGATCCGCGCGTCGCCGAGACGATGGCGCCGTACCTGACGGAGTTCTTCGGCAACCCCTCCAGCGGACACGCCTACGGCGCCGAGCCGAAGGCAGCCCTCGCGCGTGCCCGGAGCGAGGTCGGCGCGCTGATCGGTGCCCGTGCCGAGGAGATCGTGTTCACCGGCTCCGGCTCCGAGGCCGACCTGCTCGCCGTACGCGGCGCGGTCCTCGCCTCCTCCCGGCGGCACGTGATCACACAGGTCACCGAGCACCCGGCCGTCCTGGAGACCTGCCGGACCCTGGAGCGGCTGCACGGCGTACGCGTCACCGTCCTCCCGGTCGACGGCGACGGCTTGGTCGACCCGGCCGCGCTCGCCGACGCGCTGGACGAGGACACGGCCCTGGTCTCGGTGATGGCCGCCAACAACGAGACCGGCACCCTCCAGCCCATCACCGAACTGGTCTCCCTCTCCCGCGAGTTCGGAGCACTCTTCCACTCAGACGCCGCCCAGGCCGCCGGGAAGGTCCCGCTCGACGTCCGCGAACTCGGCGTGGACCTGCTGACCGTGGTCGGGCACAAGATGTACGCGCCGAAGGGCACCGCCGCCCTGTACGTGCGCGACGGCGTCGCCCTGGAACCCGTCGTCCCCGGCGGCGGACAGGAACGCGGCCTGCGCGCGGGCACGGAGAACGTCGCCCTGGCCGTCGCCCTCGGCACGGCCGCCCGGCTGGCCGCCGAGGAGAACGCCACCGGCCGGCTCACCGCCCTGCGCGACGACCTCCACCGGCGGCTGGCGTCCGGACTGCCGGGCCGCGTCCACCTCAACGGCCCGGAGCACGAGCGTCTGCCCAACACGCTCAACGTCAGCATCGACGGCTGCCTCGGCCACGAACTCCTCGCAGCCACCCCCGAGATCGCGGCCTCCACCGGCTCGGCCTGCCACAGCGGCACCCGCACCCCTTCCCCCGTCCTGACCGCCATGGGTCTCGACCCGGCCCGCGCCCTCGGTGCGGTGCGGCTCTCCCCGGGCCGCTGGACGACCCCGGCGGACATCGAGACGGCGGCGACGGCCCTGATCCGCGCGGCCACAACTGGAGCGGCATGACCGAGCACGGACTGTCCACCCGCAGCGTCCACGCCGGCGAACGCCGCGACACCGAGGGTGCCGTCCACACCCCCCTCTACAACCACTCCACCTTCGCGTTCGACACCACGGCCGACCTCCTCGACGTCGTCGAAGGCCGCAAGAGCGGCAACCTCTACACCCGCTACGGCCCCAACCCCACCATCCGCTCCACCGAGACCAAACTCGCCGACCTCGAAGGCGGTGAACGGGCCCTCGCCTTCTCCTCCGGCATGGCGGCCGAAGCCGCCACCTTCGAACTCCTCGGCGACAACCTTCCCCGGCTCGGCATCGCCACCACCTTCCTGCGCGCCGACGAGACCGACCGGCTCCCGGACGTCCTGACCGGCCGCACCCGGATCGTGTTCTTCGAGACCCCCGCCAACCCCACCCTCACGGTCTTCGACATCACCGCCATCGCCGAACGGGCCCGTACGGTGGGGGCGTTGACCGTGGTGGACAACACCTTCGCTACCCCGGTGAACCAGAACCCCCTCGCCCTCGGCGCGGACCTGGTCGTACACTCCGCGACCAAGTACCTCGGCGGGCACTACGACCTCACCGCCGGGGTCCTCACCGGCCCCGCCGAACTCCTTGCGCCCGTCGCCCTGTGGCGCAAGAACCTCGGCCAGATGATCGCCCCGGAGACCGCGTTCCTCCTCGCGCGGTCCCTGCGCTCCCTGCCCGTGCGGGTCCGTGCGCAGAACGACACCGCCGCGGCCGTCGCCGCCTTCCTCCAGACGCACCCGCGCGTGGCCCGCGTCCACTACCCGGGACTGGCCACCGGCGAGCAGAAGCGGATCGTCGACGCGCAGATGCGCGCGGGCGGCGGCATGCTCAGCGCAGTCCTCGACGCGGACGCGGCCGGAACCGCGGCGGTGGTGGACCGACTGACGCTGTTCGCCATCGCACCCAGCCTCGGCGGCGTGGAGTCCCTGGTCACCCAGCCGATCACCACCACCCACCACGGCCTCGACCCGGCCGAACGTGCCCGGCGCGGCATCACCGACGGCATGATCCGCGCGTCCGTCGGCCTGGAGGACGCGGCCGACCTGATTGTCGACCTTGCCCAGGCCCTCGACGCCGCCTGACGCACCACCCGACCCGAGCGCACTGGCCCCCGTACCGGCCGGTGCGCCACCATGCCTGCCCTGCTCCCGGAAGAGACCATGACCGCCACCGCACCCGCCGGCCCGACAGCTCACATACCCGACCCCGCCCAGACGCAGCGCCGCATCCTGCGCGTCCTGGTCGCCTCCCAGATCCTCAGCGGCGCCGGACTCGCCGCCGGAGTGACGGTCGGCGCCCTCCTCGCGCAGGACATGCTCGGCTCCACCATCCTCGCCGGACTGCCCAGCGCCCTGTTCACCGCCGGGTCCGCTCTCGCCGCCGTCGCCGTCGGCCGTGTCTCCCAGGCCCGGGGCCGGCGCCCCGGACTCGCCGCCGGCTACCTCACCGGCGCCATAGGCTCAGCCGCCGTCATCACCGCCGCCGTCCTCGACAACCCCGTCCTGCTCTTCCTCGCCCTGTTCGTCTACGGCGCCGGCACCGCCACCAACCTCCAGGCCCGCTACGCCGGAGCCGACCTCGCCCCACCCGGCCACCGCGCCCGCGCCGTCTCCACCGTCCTGGTCGCCACCACCCTCGGCGGCGTCGCGGGCCCCAACCTCGCCGCACCCATGGGCGACTTCGCCGAGCACCTCGGCATCCCGAACCTCGCCGGACCCTTCATCCTCTCCGGCGCCGCCTACGCGCTGGCCGCCCTCGTTCTTGCCCTGTGGCTGCGGCCCGACCCGCTGCTCCTGGCCCGCACCCTCGCCGAGGCGAAGGAAGCCGACGTCGTGACCGGCACGGCCGCCACCGACGCCGCCGCCGATCCAGGAGACGGACACGGGAGTGTCGTTCTGGGTGCCCTCGTCATGATCCTCACCCAGCTCGTCATGGTCGCGATCATGACGATGACCCCGGTCCACATGCACGACCACGGCCACGGCACGGCCGCCTCCGGCCTCGTCATCGCCATCCACATCGGCGCCATGTACCTGCCCTCCCCGTTCGCCGGATGGCTCGTCGACCGCCACGGGCCCATGAAGATCGCCGCCGCGTCCGGCCTCACCCTCCTGGCCGCCGGGATCCTCGCCGCCGTCGCACCCGGCGACTCCGTCGCCCTCCTCGCCCTCGCGCTGGCCCTGCTCGGCCTCGGCTGGAACTTCGGCCTGGTCTCCGGCACCGCGATCATCACCGACACCGTCCCCCTCGCCACCCGCGCCAGGACCCAGGGCATGGTCGACGTCTCCATCGCCATCGCGGGAGCCACCGGCGGAATATCCTCCGGGCTCGTCGTCGCTGCGTCCAGCTATCCCATCCTCGCCCTCACCGGCGGAATCCTCGCCCTCGCCCTCCTGCCCGCCGTCGCCGCGACGGCGTACCGCCGATGAACCCCGCCCCCGGCATCACCGTCGACGGCACCGGTCTCCTCTGTGTTGCCCTCCTGCTCCGCCTCCGCACAGAGATCGACGCCGCCGCACCCGGCACCGTCGTCCACGTCATCGCCACAGATCCGGCTGCCCCGCTCGACCTGCCAGCGTGGTGCCACCTGACCGGGCACGACTACCTCGGCCTGGTCCCCGGCGCCCGGCCGACGTATTCTCTGCGGCTCCGTGCCGACGCGCCGTGGCATCGACCTTGACCTGCGAACCCGACGGTTCTGCGCCTGGTGGGACGGCAGTCTGGAGGCGTCTATCACCTGAGGCGGGAAGGACACACTCCTGCCGTGTGCCGCACCGGCATTCCGTTCTTCCTTCAGCACCTGGGCTCAGCACGAAGGGCCGGACGTAGAAGGACCCGAAATCCACCGTCACCGGTGAGCCTAAAAATGACCGTCCCTCGGAGACGGGCGTACGCCAAGGCTGCCCCTGCCGGATCGGGGTGGGGCGGCCTTCTGCGGTTCGGTCAGGTTTCGGCGAGGTGGTTCGCGAGGTTGAGGACTTCGTGGAGGGGCGGGCGGATCAGGTGTGGCCAGGAGCAGTGCCTTGCCCTTGGGGAGCGTGTGGATCGCGCCGGGTGGCAGGGCTCGTTTGGTGCGCGTGCTCACCGAGGTGGATTTGCTGCTGTCGCTGGTCGATACCGATGTGGTCTGGACGTCGTGGTCACCGACCTGCCTGCTGAGCCGGTCGGCGAAGTCGGTGTCGTCGATCCCCGAGCCGATGATCTTGATGGTGGCGGCGGACCAGAGGACGTTCATGCCGGTCTCGCCCTACAGCCGCAATACTCGGCGATGATCACGGCCGCGTGCATCACGGCGTCGGCCGCCGCCGTCTTTGCTGGCCAGCATTGGACAGTCCGCTGTATGTGCTCTGATCAGCCAGAATGTCATCGCGAAGCATCAGACGGCACCAGATGTCACGTTCCCTGCTGATCTCCCGACTCGGCGGCAGCCCCGCGACCCCGGCCCGGCGTGGCAGTGGCCCCTGCGGTCCCCGCTCGTCGCCGGCCCCGCCCGGATCCGCCGGGCAGCCCCTAACGGGTCGCGGCCTCGATCTGCGCCAAGTGCGCCGCGAGGATTTCCTCGAACGCGGCGGTGCGGT
Organism: Streptomyces niveiscabiei; assembly: GCF_001419795.1. Taxonomy (GTDB): domain Bacteria; phylum Actinomycetota; class Actinomycetes; order Streptomycetales; family Streptomycetaceae; genus Streptomyces; species Streptomyces niveiscabiei. The sequence goes on along the minus strand of NZ_LIRL01000186.1, from coordinate 2,051 downwards.
CCGTGCCGAGGGGGCGGATTTCGCGGGCGAAGTGGGAGAGGGCGGGGAAGTGTTCGGGGTCGGCGCCCAGGACGGCCACGCGGAACAGTTCGAGGCCCTGTTCCCGCTCCTCGGTGGTGATCGCGCCGGCCTCGGAGGCGATGAGGGAGGCGATGAGGACGGCGAGCCGGTGGTAGCGGGCCGGGATCTCCTCGTCCGGGAGGCCGGCCGCGCGGAGTGCTTGGAGAACTTCCTCCATGACCAGGCGGGATCCGGTGCCGCTCGATGCGTACCGCCCCCAGACCGTGGCGAGTTCGGGCTGGTTCCCGAAGGCGTCGCGCAGTCGCAGCGCGAGCGCGGTGAGGCGTTGTTTCCAGTCGCCGTCGGTGCGGTGGCCGTCCATGGCGGCGAGGAGGATGCGGTCGGCGACCGCGCGCAGCAGCTCCGTCTTGTTGCGGAAGTGCCGGTAGAGGCTGGAGGAGTCGGTCCCGAGGGTGGCGGCGAGCTTGCGCAGGCTGAAGGAGTCCGGGTCGCTCGTGCGCAGCAACTCCGCTGCCACGTCCAGGATCTCGTCGGTCGACCAACGCTTCCGGCCTGCCATCGTGCCCCTCTCGCCAGCGTGTCGCTGCGGCTCGGTCGATGGCAGCCTAACTTATGCACTTGGTGTTGCACGCACCGCGTGCATAATGGTGGCGTCAGTCCGGGCCAGGCATGCGAAAGGACCTTCGACGTGAAGAACCCCCTGAATTCAGCCGAGTTGGACGCGGCCCTCGACGCCGTCCACCGCGCAGGCGTACCCGGCGTCTTCGCCGAGGTGCGGGACGGTGACCAGGTCTGGCGCGGTGCCGCCGGAGTCGCCGACGTCGAGACCGGCCGCCCCGTCACCCCCGACCTGCGCCACCGCGTCGGCAGCACCACGAAGACCTTCACCGCGGCGGCGGTGCTCCAGCAGGTCGAGCACGGCACCGTCGATCTCGACGCCCCGATCGGCCGCTACCTGCCGAAGCTGGTCCCGGAGGAGCGCGGTGACGCCATCACCGTACGGATGCTGATCAACCACACCAGCGGCCTCGCGGAGTATCTCCCGTACGCCTACCCCTCGTTGAGCCCGTATCCCGTCCTCGCGGACACCAGCCCCCGGAGCCTGGACGACCACCGGTTCACCCGCTTCGACCCCCTCGACCTGATCGAGATGGGCGTCACCGCACCCGCGGTCTGTACGCCGGGAGGGGCGCCGGGGGTGTACTCCAACACCAACTACCTGCTGCTGGGGCAGTTGTTGGAGCACGTGACAGGGGTGACGGCCGAGGCGTACATCACCCAGCATGTCATCGGACGCGCCGGCCTGCGGGATACGGGGTTCCCCACGGACCCGCACATCGAGGGCCCGCACTCGCGGCTCTACGAGTCCTGGTTCGGCATGATCGACCCGCCCCGCGACTACAGCGTCATCGACATGTCCTGGGTGGGCCCCTCGGCCTCGCTGATATCGACTCTCTCGGACGTCAACCGCTTCTACGCCAAGCTCCTCGCGGGAGAGGTCGTCAGTCAGGAGTCCCTGGCGGAGATGCAGCGGACCGTCCCGGTCGTCTCCCAGGAGGGCAAGGTGATCGAGTACGGCCTCGGCCTGTATCCGACGGAGGTCCCCGGTGCCACGTACTGGGGACACGGCGGCACCGTCTGGGGCGGCGGAACGCTGGCCATGACCCGCGCGGACGGCGGACGGCAACTGGCGGTCGCGGTCAACCTCCAGCGGTGGAACCGCCTCGACACCTCCGGCAGACCCCAACCGCACGCCATCGACGGGGCGTTGGACGAACTGCTCCGCGCGGCGACACAGGACTGAGCCGACACGGCCCCGAGCGCGCCTTCCCCAGCACAGCCACAGCCAAGTTCGCCCCCACCGGCGAACGCCTCGCCCTCCTCTCCGACACCGGCACGATCACCCTCCTCGACTACACAAGCCCAGGCCCGGCAAAAACCCTCCCCCAGCCCACCACCACCTCGACAAAAACCCGAACAATCGACTTCACCGGCGACGGCACAGCCCTCACAACAACCGCCCAGGACAA
>NZ_LIRL01000185.1:32928-33315 GCF_001419795.1 Streptomyces niveiscabiei | reverse complement strand
GCGAGCACGCTGGAGTGGCCCATCCAGGTCACACGCGGGCCCGTCGCCGGGGGCTTGGCGAGGTCGGCGAGGGTCGTGGCGTGCACGGGGATGGTGCCGGAGGGGGCGCGGTGGGGGCGGGTGTCCTTGTCGAAGAAGGAGCGCGCGATGTCGGCGGTGGAACCGGTGGGCCTGACCCTCGCCGAGCCGCCGGGGTTGACGAAGACCCCGTCCTTGAAATGCGGCGATCTGCGGATCCGCGCCATACGCTCACCGCTCGGGTCCACGCCGAACGCCGCGGGCGTCAGCGCACGGAGCCCGGAGCTGAGGGAACGGGAACCGGCCACGGTACCTCCAGATGGTTCTGCTGAGACGTCCCATTATGGTCGGCCCCTCTGACAACCGGCC
>NZ_LIRL01000185.1:0-32879 GCF_001419795.1 Streptomyces niveiscabiei | reverse complement strand
GCGTACTCCGCCCCGGAACCGACCTGATCGCGCAACGCCGGGGCAGCGCGGCTCGGGCCCTGCGTACTCCGCCCCGGAACCGACTTGATCGCGCCACGCCGGGCCCCAAACCCCCGCCCCGAAACACCGCAGGCCGCCCGAGCCCCAGCCCGGACGGCCTGCGCGTGCGTGCGCCTGCGCTCAGTCCAGCTCGTACACCACCGTCACCGAAGACGTCGCCTTGATCTCGCCCGGCGCGAGCGGTACCGCCCCGGCGCCGCCGGCGGGCATGTCCGCGGCCATCGGCGGGGCCGGGGTGGCGTAGCCCGTGCTGCCCTCGCTCAAGGTGACCAGGCGGCCGAGGCGGCGACCGCTCAGCGCGGCGTACTGCTCGGCCTTGGCGCGGGCGTCCGTGAACGCGGCCTTGCGGGCGGCGCGTTGGAGGGGTTCGCGGTTCGCCAGGTCGAAGACGACGGAGTTGACGCGGCCCGCGTCGCCGGTGGCGTCGGTGACGGCCTGGAGGACGGTGCCGGTGCGGTCGATGGCGCGGACCTTGACCGTGAAGGACTGGGCGGCCCGGTACCCGGTGAGCACGGAGGTGCCGTCGGTGTAGTCGTAGACGGGGCTGAGGGAGACGCCGTCGGTGTGGATGTCCTTGTCGGCCACCCCCTGCCCCCGCACCGCCTTCAGCAGCGCGTCGGCCGCCTTGTTCTGCGCGGCCATCGCCGCCTTCGCGGTCTTGGCGGTCGCCTCGACGCCGACGCCCAGCACCGCGAGATCGGGGTCGGCGCTGGCGCTGCCGTCCCCGGTCACGGTGACCGTGGTCGGCGCGGACGCGGCCCGCTCGGCGACGGGCGCGGACGCGTGCCCCCCGTCCAGCGCGGCGGCACCGGGCGCGGACAGGCCCAGCGAGAGGAGGGTCACGGCGAGCGCGGCGGTGACACGGGACGTACGGGTACGGGGCATGCGGGCGGGTCCTTCACACGGTCGGGGACGTCGGTCCGCCGCCGGGGAACCCCCCGGAACCGGCGTCCGGCCATCCCAGCACCCGCACCGGGACCCCCACCCGCACCACTCCCGTACGATCACCTCACTGGCCGAGCCCTCGTGACAAGCACACGACACCGCGCCGCAGGCCCCCGGCCGTCCGGCCCGGATCACCGCGCCGCACCGGCCCACGGAACCCGGACCGCACCGGCACCGCCCCGTACCCGGCCGCCGCAGGCCCGCACGCCGACCGCTAGAACGGAAGCCGCGCCGCCCCGGGCCTCAGGCCACCGCCGAGGCGCCGGGGGCGTCGAAGCACCCCAGCCGGACTTCCCGCGCCGAGCCGCGCAGCGCCTCGCCTCAGGCCACCGCCGAGATCCGCATCTTGATGTCGTCCGGCGACAACGTGCCCTTCGCCGTCACATGGTCCCCGGAGGACTCGCCGCGCAGTCGGCGCCCGATCCACGGCACGAGGTACTCGCGCGCCCAGTGCACGTCGTCGCGCCGGACGTCGAGCGTGCCGCGCGGCGGAAGCGCGGGCCACGGCTGCTCGGGGTCCGCCGGGATGTCGAGGCCCAGCGCCTGCCCCGCCCGGAGCGCGACGCGTGTGTGCCCCTCGGGGGACAGGTGGAGTCGGTCGTCGTCCCAGGCCCGCCGGTCCTGGATGGAGCGCAGGGACCACAGGTCGAGGACGGGACAGCCGTACCGGTCGGCGATGGCGCGGACGTGTCCGTTGTACGTCGCGATCTTCCCGCGCAGGTGTTTGAGGACCGGCATCTGCCGGGTGTCGAACCCGGTCGTCACCATGACCGTCCCGGCCACGGACGCGAGCTGCGCGACGGCGAGCTCGAACCGTTCGGCGACCTCGTCGGGGTCGGTGCCGGGCCGCAGGATGTCGTTGCCGCCCGCGCACAGGGACACGAGGTCGGGGGCCATCGCGACGGCCTGGGGAAGCTGGTCGGCGACGACCTGGTCGAGCAGCTTCCCGCGCACCGCGAGGTTCGCGTACGCGAAGTCGCCCTCGGCACGCCGGTCCGCGAGGAGTACCGCGAACCGGTCGGCCCAGCCGACGAACGCCCCGTCGGGGCCGGGGTCGCCGACACCTTCGGTGAAGCTGTCCCCCACCGCCACGTACGACCCGATCATCACTGTCTTGCTGTCACTCTTCGAATCGTCTGCCACAACAGCCCATGATTCACCTTCGAATGTGACCTACGCGACCGTAATAAAGGGTTGACGGGTGGTGAGATAAGCCACTTCTAAAGAGTTACTCAATCCGGGAATACGCCCCACACCCGGAACCTCTCGATCCGGAAATGGCTCCAGGTGGTCCGGAAGGCGAAATGCCCGCCCGTGTACGGCTCGGGGTCGGTGTAGTCGAAGACGAGCCGCCCGTTGTCCCACCACTGGACCGTGGACCCGTCGGAGACGATCCGCACCCGGTTCGGCTCGTTCGCGACGAGCAGCGGCTCGGTGTAGTCGTAGATCAGCGGGCGCACCCCCGCCTCCCCGACGTACCGCCGCAGCCGGGTCGTCGTGTTGTAGTTCGCGCCGTACCCGGAGTAATAGGTCTTGAGGTAGTCGTACTCCGCGAGCGCGCCCCCGCGAGCGGTCGCGAAGAGGTCGTCCGGCGAGCGCACGTCGACGGCGTTCCAGAAGTTGTTGAGGTCGGAGACCCGGTCGTTGACGCCACCGGCGGAAACGGGGGTGGCGGTGTATTCGATGACGTACGGCCCCGTGAGGGGCCGGCGGAACCAGATGGTCGCCCCGGCGGGCACGTCCACGTCGAGGACGCCCCGCGAGGCCGTGACCGTGCCGCCCTTCTCCAACTCCACGGCCCAGTTCCGCAGCCCGTGGCAGAAGTCGTCGTGGGCGAGGAGCCGTCGGCGGGGTGCGGCGGCGGCTCGCGCCGCGGGGGCGACGGCGGCGAGGGCGGCTCCCGCCGCGAGGGCGCCGAACGCTCTACGCGTGGTCGTCATGTCGGTGCGCTCCTTCGGTCAGCAAAGTGATCAACCGGTCCGCCACCTTACGGTGGCCCCGGACGTTCGGGTGGACCGCGTCGTTCAGATCTTCCGTGGAGATCCAGCCGGTGGTGTCCACGAACTCGGTGCGCGGGTCGCCGAGTTGGGTGACGGCCGCCGAAACGTCCGCCGCGTGCGTCCCGTTGAGGGGCCGCAGCGCCAGGATCCGTGCGTGCGGGGCGGCTTGGCGCAGCCGCGCGAGGTAGGCGCGGTAGGCGGCGGTGAACTCCTCGGCCCCGTACGCCGCGTCGTTCGCCCCCTGGTTCACGACGACGACGTCGGCCCCGCGGTCCGAACTCGCCGGTGAGCCCGCGTAGTTCCACCCGTACGCGGCCCTCGCGTCCGGCACTCCCCCGTTCCCGGTGAGGAGCACGCCCTGTCGCCCGAACCCGACCTGGGTCAGCGAGGCGTGCAGCGCGTCGGCGACGAGCGTCGGGTAGGCGGCGGTGCCGTCGGCGCAGTCGGAGGTGCTGTTGTCGCCGCACAGGGCGTTGACGCCCTGCGTGATGGAGTCGCCGTAGAACGCGAACTGCCGCTTGTGTTCCGCGCGTTGGGGAATCACCCGCCCCTTGAGCCCGGTGAGCGTCACCCCCGTCTGGAGCGGCGGCACCCACCGGTTCACCCGCGAGAACACATCCTTCACGGACAGGACGGCGGTGTGCGGTCCGCGCCCCTTCGCGGTGATCTCGATGTCGGCGCGGTCGACGGCGTACCGCTGCTTGGGTCCGCCGTCGACGGAGACGTACACCTGCGCGGGAACCGTGACCGAGGTGACGTCGAAGAGGGCGTGGACGGTGTTCCCGGTGAACGAGAAACGCAGCCGGGAACCGGAGTTGACGGTGACGGCGGCCTCGGTGCTCCGGCTCCAGTGGCCCTCGTAGGCGAGGCGGCGGTCGTCGGGGCGGACGGTGTCCGGGCCCGCCGCGTGGGCGGGCTGCGGGGCGAGGAAGGCGAGGCCGAGCGCCGGTATCAGGAGGCGTTTCACGAGGGGATCTCATCTCCGATCAGGGCCAGGTTCTGGATCGCCGCGAGCGCCCACTGCGCCGAGGAGTTGGTGGAGACCCAGGGGATCTCCCGGGTGGTGCGCAGGACGTGGGGCGTGGGGACGGTGACGCGGTGCCAGTCGTTCGACGGGAAGTAGGTGTCGGCGCCGGTGAAGAACTCCTTCCACGCGCGGCTCGCGAGCGCGGGGTCGTGCTGGTGGCGGGCGGCGTACGCGGTGATGCGGGAGTGGGCTGCGGGGAGCGCCGACTTCCAGGTGGAGCCGGTGAGTTGGCGCTTCTGGGCGTCGGTCCCGTTGTAGTGGCGGGCGTAGTTCAGCCAGGCCGTGCGGAACTCCGGTTCCTGGTCGCCGAGGAGGGCGACGATCTCGCTGGTGGTCTCCACGAGCCCGAACACGGCGCTGAGGTGCGAGACGTTCACCGCCGTGCTCGTCGTGAGCGCGAACCGGCCGGTGTCGGCGTCCAGCAGACCGGCGCCGGTGAAGAAGCCGTTGGGCTGGGCGGCTATCGTCCGCAGGGAGTTGACCAGTTTCGTGCGGGCCTGTTCCGCGCGCGGTCCGTGCCGCTCCCACTCGGTGAGCCAGGCCGCCGAGATGCCGCCCCAGTCGGTGCCGAAGCCGACCGAGAGGGCGTGCCGGCCGCCGGGGGTGTAGCCGTCGGTGCGGACCTTGCGCTGCGGGTCGACGGCGAGGAACGTCAGCTCCACGTCGGCGAGTTCGCGCAACAGGTCGCCGGTGCGCTCGTCGCCGGTGAGGTAGTAGAAGAAGCGCCGGTTGGCGGCCGTCGAGATCCGCACCTGCTTCGCGCTGTCCGCGTAGTGCTGGACGCCGTGCCGGGTGCCGAGCCCCGCCCACGTGCCGAGGTGGTAGACGTCGACCTCGCCGGTGTGCCGCGTCATGGCCTCCGCGAACCGGAACACCTCGGCGGAGCCGGTGCGCAGGAAGTGGTACCAGAGCCAGAGGTCGGTGCCCAACTCCGAGTTGTCCCAGGCGAATCCGCCGACGTCGTAGCGCCAGACGTGCCGGTCGGTGTCGTAGGTGTGCTGGACGTCGCCGTAGTCGAGGAACCCGTACCAGCGGCGCTCCTCGCGCTGGTCGCGGTAGTAGGCGAACAGGTCGTCGAGGTGGTCCTCGATCACCGTACGGGCCTTGGTCGACCGGTCGACGGGGGCCCAGTCGCCGAACACCCCGGCGGCGTGCAGGCGTTCGGGGGTGGCGGCGAGCTGGGGCGGGGTGGCGACCGCCCTCGCGAAAGCGGCGAGCCTCAAGGCGTCCGGTGTCTTCTCCACGGCCCAGAAGGTGAGTTCACTGGTCCGCGCGATGCCGTACGGCGTGCCGAAGCCCGGCTCGTAGTCCTCGTACGTGATCTCCAGGCCGCCGTCCGACTGCTCGTCGTAGGTGTCCTGGCCCAACCCGTCGTGGTAGAAGCGCAGATCGAGCGGCTGGGCCTCCGGGGAGTAGAGCCAGAGGGTGACCTCCGCGGCGCTCGAAGCGGCGCCGCGTACGTCGAGCTGGGTGGGGTGGCGCTGCCAGAAGTCCCGTACGCCGAAGGCGAGTCCGCCGCTCGCGCCGCCGATGTACCCGAAGCCACCGGCCCGTTGGCCTGCTGCGGCCGGGATCCAGCCGTGGCCGGGCTTGGTGCGCTTGCGGATCTGGTAGCCGTCGGCGGTGAGTTGGGAGAGCGTGTAGTCGCCCCACTCGGGGATGTAGGCGAGGCGGCCGGAGACGCGCGGGTCCCAGGTCGCGAGGTCGGGGAGCCTCTCCCCGGCGACCTGCGCGGCCCGGACCGCCGCCCCGGGGTCGCGGCGCAGGCCGGTGACGCCCTGGACGGCCTCGGCGAACAGGCCGCCGCCGGAGTCGGCGAAGCGGATGTGCCGGTCGTACGCCCGGTCGCGCAGCGGGACCGTGAAGCGCACGCCGAGTCCGCGCAGGAAGTCGCCCCGGTCGCGGCCGGGTTCCTGGTCGCCGTCCCAGACGAAGGTGTGCACGAGCCGGAACGACTCCGCGCCCGCCGAGAACGCGAACCGCAGCACGAACGGCAGCCAGCCGCGCCCGCCGTGCCGGTGCCGCCCCTCGACCCGGACGACGGCCCGCACCGGCCCGTCCTGCTCGACCTCCACCTTCTCCACCCGCCCGGCGAACGCCTCCACCCCGGCCCCGTCCCGCACACTCCCCTGCCGCAGCGCGACCAGCCGCCCGTCCCGCGCGACCTCGACCCCGCCGCGCAGCAGGCTCCGGACGACGGTGTCGGCGCCCTTCTGCGCGAAGCGGGCCGTCAGGACACCGGTCGAGACCTCGACGCCGCCCTTCGCCCGCCGGACCGTCACCCGGTGTTCCGGTGCGGCCGGGGTGCCCGCGCCGAGGAGGTACCGGTCGGCTCGGGGGGCGTCGGGGGCGATCGCGTGGGCCGTCCACTTGACCGAGCCGTCGGGCCAGTAGGCGGTGGGCCAGGACTGGACGGGGACGTCGGTGCCGTCCGCGGTCGTCAGCCTCAGGGGCTGTCCGGGTCTGTGCGTTCCGCGCGCCCAGGGGACGCCCCAGGTGGTGCCGGCGTGGGCGTCGGGGGTGCCCTCCAGCCAGCGCAGTTCGGTGCGGGCGTCGGCGGCTGCCGCGGCGGGGCGGGACAGGGCCCAGGAGAACGAGGTGGCGGCTGCCGCGACCGCGGCGCCCTTGATGACGGTACGTCGGTGGACGCCGGACACGGGACCTCCAGGAAAGCGCTGGCTAGGGACGGAGATCACTGTGTCTCCGCGCTCTCCCGGCTGTCGACGGATGCCACACGACCGCAACAAAACGATCATGATCGCGCAGGAACCGACAGGTCCCAGGGCTCCGGAACGCCCGAAGGCCGGACCCGGGGATCAGGGGTCCGGCCTTCGCAGACGAGGCTGGTGTCAGACGGAGACGCCGTGCGAGCGGAGGTACGCGAGCGGGTCGATGTCCGAGCCGTAGTCCGGGGTCGTGCGTATCTCGAAGTGCAGGTGCGCTCCGGTCACGTTGCCCGTGGCGCCGGAGTAGCCGATCTGCTGGCCCGCGCCGACGGTCTGGCCGACCGACACGTTGAGCGCCGAGAGGTGCGCGTACTGCGCGTAGTAGCCGTCCGCGAGCTTGATGACGACCTGGTTGCCGTACGCCCCGCCCCAGCCGGCCGCGACGACGGTACCGGCGCCGACCGCCCGCAGGGTCGTACCGCTCGGGACGACGAAGTCGACGCCCGTGTGGTAGCCGCTGGACCACATGCTGCCGGAGACCCGGTAGCCCGTGCCGACGACCGCGCCCCGCACGGGGAGCGAGAAGCCGGAGGAGGACGAGGCGCTCTCGGTGGTGGCCTTCGAGGAGCCCTGCGAAGAAGAACCCCTCGAGGAAGCCTTGGAGTCCGAGGAGCCCTGCGACGACCGTGCCGACTGCCGGTCGTTGGAGGACGGACGCGACGACGAGGACGAGGACGACGACGAGCCGGAGGAGCTCTCCGCCCGCGCCGCCTTCGCGCCGAGCGACAGCCGCAGCCCGGGGTGGATCAGCGACGGGTCGGAGCCGACGGCGTCCCGGTTGTCCTCGTACAGCCGCTGCCAGCCGCCGCGGACGTTCTGCTCCTCGGCGATCTTCGAGAGGTAGTCGCCGGAGCGGACGGTGTAGGTGGCCGTCTTGCGGGTGGCGGCCTGCGTGGTCGCCGAGGCCGTGCGCGCGACCGGGACCGCCTGGACGGTCTTCCCGGAGACCGGCGCCACGGAGGCGGCGGTGGAGGCGCCCGCGGAGGACGCCGTCTGGGCGTGTGCCCCGGCGGCCCCGATGAGCGGAAGTGCGAGCGCCGCGCCACCCGTTCCGGCCACGGCGAGCGACCGGGAGAAACGAGGCGGCTTCGGGCGGCGGTGCTTACCCCTGGCGGGCATGGAATTCCTCTCCTGCGCCTGCGAGGTGAGCTGTCGGGTGCGGACAGGAGATGTCCGGCCGTGCCGAGGCACGGCTTTACCCCAAGCCTGCTCCGGAAGACCGGACCAGGCGGAACTGCCTGTGGGTCCCCCGCTCCTGCCGTTTCGCTGGTGGATGTGTTCGGCTCCGGACTGCGGCAGGATTCGGCGTCCGCCCGGATTGGTGATGAACGTAGGCGACGCGGACGCACGGGGACAAGCAGAAGTTGTATATGAATCTTTTTCCTGTCGATTCACGGCGCGTTTCGGCCGTCCCCGCACACCGCTGAAAACCCGTCCGAACCCCTGAATCCCCTTGAAAACCCGGCCTATTACGTGCACATGACGCGTGCCGCAGGGCCAGAAATATGACCCTGCTCACGCGACCGATTCACAGGTTTCCCAATTCGGACAGAAACCTCAGATACGGCGCAGCCGGAATACCGCCGCATCGAGGTCGCCGCTCAGCCCGGTCCGCAGCCCGTGGTGCAAAAGGACCGCACCTCGGTGGATTTCACCGGTTTCGAGGCATTCGTACGACGCCGTCGCGTCAAGTCCGCGCAGCCGCACCGCCGGTACGGTCTCCCCGTAGTGCTGCGCCTGGAGCCAGGCCAGGACGACGGTGTCGTCCCCGCGCACGTACTGCACGGCGCTGAGACCGCCCTCGGGGGCGCGCAGCCGGTACAGGTCGCCCTGCTGGACGACGGGCCGGATCTTCTTGTAGAGCTCCACCCACTCGCGCGCCTCGGCGAGTTCCGCGTCGGTCCACTCCGAGAGGTCGCCGCCGACGCCGAGCACCCCGGCGAAGGAGCTGACGAACCGGAACTTCAGCGAGCTGACCCGGTTGTTGAGCTGGGTGTTGGGGCTGTCGGTGACCCAGGCGGCCATCACGCGCGCGGGGTGGATCTGGCTGAAGCCGTGCTGGATGGCGAGCCGGTCCAGCGGGTCGGTGTTGTCGGAGGTCCACACCTGGTCGGTGCGGCTGAGGATGCCGAGGTCGATCCGGCCGCCGCCGCCCGAGCAGGACTCGAAGGCGACGCCGGGGTGGGCCGCGCGCAGCCGGTCCAGGAGCCGGTACAGCGCGCGCACGTGGTCGACCCACAGGCGCTGCGGGTAGGGGTCGCCGGGCCAGCCGGCGTCGGTGAAGCAGCGGTTGAAGTCCCACTTCACGTAGTCGATGGGGGCGCTGGACAGCAGGGTGTCGAGCTGCTCCCAGAGGTACTCCTGGACGTCCTCGCGCGCGAGGTTCAGCATCAGCTGGTTGCGGAACTCGCTGCGGGTGCGGCCCTCCTGGAACTGCACCCAGTCGGGGTGCGCGCGGTAGAGGTCGCTGTCCGGGTTGACCATCTCGGGCTCGACCCAGATGCCGAACTGCATGCCGAGCCCGCGCACCTGGTCGGCGAGCGGCTTGAGGCCCTGGGGGAAGCGGTCGGGGTTGGGCGTCCAGTCACCGAGGCCCGCGCGGTCGCTGACGCGCTTGCCGAACCAGCCGTCGTCGACGACGAACAGCTCGACCCCGATGTCGGCGGCCTTGCGCGCGAGGACGAGCTGCTGCTCCTCGGAGATGTCGAAGGTGGTCGCCTCCCAGGAGTTGAACAGCACCGGGCGGTCCTGGTCCGCGTCCGGGATCACGTGCTCGCGCTGGTAGGCGTGCCAGGCGCGGCTGGCGCCGCCGAAGCCTCCGTCGGACCACAGGGCCGCGAAGACGGGCGTCGTGAAGGAGTCGCCGTCGGCGAGGAGGAGCAGGCCGGAGTCGTCGTGCCCGGCGCCGCCGGTGATCTGTACGCGCGCGTCGGGGAGCTGCGCGACGGCGATCCGCCAGGAGCCGGACCAGCCGAGGGCGGTGGTGAAGACCTCGCCGCTCTCCTCGGTGGCGTCGGTGTCGAGGGCGACCCAGGGCAGGTGCGGGTGACCGGTGTGGCCCCGGCGGCTGCCGATGATCTTCTCGCCGTAGGTGAGCTGCGCGCGCGTGAGGCGGGACTCCGCCGCCCAGCGGCCGTGGAGCTGGGAGAGGCGCCAGCCCTCGCGGTGCGGGAGGGTCCAGGTCGCGGAGTCGGCGCGCAGCAGCTCCAGGGGTTCGTCACCGTCGTTGCCGAGGACGGCCCAGCGCTCGACGACGTCCCCGCGCATCCGGTAGTGCAGCGCGACGGTCAGCCCGCCGTCGCGGAACGCGATCCGGAGTTCATCGCCGACCGCCTCATACGCGTCGAACGTCCACTCGGTGCCCCGGCGCGCGGGCGTACGCACGGAGAGCGCGGGGCGGGTGAAGCGGGGGCCGCCCTCGACGGGGTACTCCTCGCGACCGTCCAGCGCGGACTCGAAGGACGAGCCGTGCGACAGCGGGACGGCCGCCAGCGCCTCGGCGTCGGCGAGGGTGATCGCCGGTCCCCAGTGCAGGTGCAGCAGCTCGCCGCGTTCGGTGAGGTGCAGGGCGTAACTGCTCGTGGGGCCCGACAGGAGCCACGTACGCCCGTTCTCAGCGGTTTCCAGCATCAGACCCTCACACGATCGAAAATCAGTTAAAACACATACGAACACGTACGACCAGACGGCAACATCATCGGGGGTTCCCGGGGCCCCCTGCAACGCCTGTGGAAAACTCCTGGGGTGTCTTCCCCGTGTCGTATGGTCGACAGCGTGTCCCACCGGCCATTTTCCTGAGCCGCGCCGGGCCGGGACCCACTGGGAGGGAGACCCCGTGACGCAGCAGATCCCCTCGACCGAACCCGAGCTGGCAGGCGTGCGCAACTTCCGTGACGTCGGAGGCCTGCCGACGACCGACGGGCGCCGGGTGCGCCGGGGCGTGCTGTTCCGCAGCGGCCACCTGGCGCACGCGACCGAGGAGGACGCCGCGTTCCTGGCCTCCCTGGGGCTGCACACGATCTTCGACTTCCGCAACGCGGCGGACCAGAAGCTGGAGGGCCCGGACGTCGAGCTGCCGGGCACGCGGAACGTGAACCTCCCGCTGTCGGACCCGGCGGACGGCGCGGAGTTCTGGGCGATGGTCCGCGACGGGAAGATCGAGCAGCTGCGCGAGCTCCTCGGCGGGGGCAGGGCCGCGGGGCGGATGATCACCTCGTACCGGGCGATCATCAAGGGGCGCACGCCCGAGCACACGCAGGTGCTGGCCGCCCTCGCCGACGACAGCACGCCCGCGCTGATGCACTGCGCCGCAGGCAAGGACCGTGCGGGCCTGTCCATCGTGGTGACGCTCCTCGCGCTGGACGTCGAGCGCGAGGCGATCGTCGCGGACTACCTGGAGTCCAACGCGACCCACCGCCGCTACCGGCTGCGCCGGACGGACGGCTCCACGCCCCCCGCGCGCGACCCCGAGATCACCGAACTCCTCAGCCCCCTGTTCGAGGCCCGCATCGAGTACCTCCAGGCGGCCTTCGACACGATCGACGAGACCTGGGGGTCGGTGGACGCGTATCTGGAGCAGGGCCTCGGGGTCACGCCGGAGCTGCGGGCGCGCCTCAAGGACCGCTTCCTGGAGTAACCCCCCGCCCTACTGCCGTGAGCCCGCCTCGAACAGGAACCAGATGAACAGCGCCAGGACGTGGCCGCCGACAACGTAGATCAGCAGCCTGATCCACAGCGCGCGCGGGAAGCCTTCCTCACGGTTGTCGCTCATGGCATGCCTCCGGGGTCGGTCCCCAGGCACAGCGTGGCCGTGGGGCTCTGCAACAGGGTGTGGACGAAGAGGAGGTCGACGCCGGACGCGTCGCGCGCGGCGATGCGGTGCGGGGTCAGCGAGTCGAAGTGCGCGCTGTCCCCGGGGTCGAGGAGGTGCGTGGAGTCGCCGAGGGTCAGGCGCAGGCGCCCCGTGAGGACGTACAGCCACTCCTCGCCGGGGTGCACGCGCACGATGTCACCCTGCGCGCCGTGCGGCACCCGCACCCGCAGGGCCTGCATCCCGCGCCCGGCGGCTCCGGCCTGGACGTACGTCCAGCCGCCCGCCTCGGTGGGCTCCATGTCCCCGGCGCGCACGACCGCGTCCCGCGCGGCGGACGTCTCGCCGAGGAGTTCGGAGACCGTCGTACCGTAGACCCGGGCGAGCGCGAGCAGCATCGGCAGTGAGGGCTGGCGCCGGCCGGTCTCCAGCCGGGAGAGGTGGGCGGGCGACAGTCCGGCGGACCGCGCGGCGGCCTCCAGCGTGAGGGAGGCGCGGCGGCGCAGGGCCCGCAGGTGCGGGGCCATCGCCGGGAGGGCCGTGGTCGGCTCGGCGTCCGGAGTGCTCATGCCTCCATTCAGCCGCGAGCTTGCCTGTGGGGCAAATTTCTTGCCCCACAGGCAAAAAGCCCGGCTACCGGTTCGCCACCGCCTGCTTGATCAGCGTCTTCCCGAAGTCCCACATCAGCCCGCCCCCGCTGTGCGCGTCGTCCATCACCTCGGTGAACGCGTCCACGAACCGCTCGATGTCCGCCTCGTCGACGACGAGCGGCGGGATCAGCTTGATGACCTCCAGATGGTCCCCGGACACCTGCGTGAGGATGCGGTGGCGCTGGAGCAGCGGGACGACGACCATCTGCGCGAACAGCCCCTTGCGGGCGGCCTGGAGCATCGCCCAGCGGCTGCGCAGCTTCAGCGAGGACGGCTTCCCGAACTCGATGCCGATCATCAGCCCGCGCCCGCGCACGTCGGCGAGCAGCTCGTACTTCCCGACCAGCGCCGCGAGCCGCGACTTCAGCAGTTCCCCGACCCGCCGGACGTGGGCGACGGTCTGCTCGTTCTCCATCACGCTGAGCACGGCGAGCCCGACGGCCATGGCCTGCGCGTTGGACCCGAAGCTCGCGGAGTGCACGAGGACGCGGTCCATCGACGAGTAGACCTTCTTGAAGATCCAGTCCTTCCCGAGCGTCGCCCCCACGGGCACGTACCCGCCGGACAGCGCCTTGGCGACGCAGACGAGGTCCGGCTCGACCCCGTCCTCGTGCTGGTAGGCGTAGAAGTCCCCGGTCCGCCCGAGCCCGGTCTGCACCTCGTCGGCGATGAGCAGCGCCTTGTGGCGGCGCAACAGCTCCTGCGCGCCCCGCAGATACCCGGGCGGCGCCTCGTGCACGCCCTTGCCCTGGATCGGTTCGACGATCAGCGCGGCGACGTCGCCCTTCCTCAACTCCCGTGCCAGCGCGTCGAGATCGCCGAGCGGTACGGCCGTGTCGGGCAGCAGCGGCGCGAACCCGTCGCGGAAGCCGTCCTCGCCGTTGACCGAGAGGGCGCCGGTGGTGAGGCCGTGGAAGGCGTGCTCGCAGTACAGGACGCGCGGCTTCCCGGTCGCGTACCGCGCGAACTTCAGCGCCGTCTCGACCGCCTCGGTGCCGCTGTTGCCGAAGAACACGCGGTCCAGGTGCGGGCTGTGCGCGAGGAGCCGTTCCGCGAGCAGTCCGGGCAGGGGCTGGCAGTCGAAGCGCGTGAGGTCGGCGAGGCCGAGGTCGAGGACGTCGTGCAGGGCCTTGCGGACGACGGGGTGGTGGCGGCCGAGGGCCATGACTCCGAACCCGGCGAGCATGTCCAGGTGGTCGTTGCCGTCGGCGTCCCAGAAGTGGGCGCCCTCGGCACGGTCGTAGACCTTGTCGAAGCCGATGGTGTGCAGCATGCGCGGCAGTTGGGGGTTGAGGTACTTGCCGTGCAGCTCGTAGCGCTCCGCGCCGCGCGCGGCGAGGAGGGCGCCGAGGTCGAACTCCGTGCTCATTCCTTCTCCTTGACTGCGCCGCCGGGCTGCCCGTCGGTGTCGTTGACTGCGTCGCCCCTCCCGACAAGATCCCCCCGACCCGCGAGGTCCGCCCGCTCCACGACGTCCTCGGCCTCCCGCACCGCGAGGCTCGCCCCGATGCGCCCCGCGATCTCCACCGGCGTCAGCCCGATGTCCGCCAGCACCTCCCCCCGCTTCGCGTGCGCGAGGAACTGCTCCGGAATCCCGAACCGCCGTACAGGAACGTCCACTTCGGCATCCCCCAGGGCCAGCGCCACCGCCGAACCCACCCCGCCCGACCGCGAGTTGTCCTCCACCACGGCGACGAGCCGGTGCCGCGCGGCGAGCCCCGGCAGCTCGGGGTCGACAGGCTTGACCCACCGGGGATCGACGACCGTGCACGCGATCCCCCGCGCGGCCAGCAGCTCGGCGGCCTGGAGACACACCGGCGCCATCACCCCGACGGCGACGAGGAGTACGTCCGCCCCCGCCCGCAACACGTCCATGTCCCCGACCCGTTCGAGCGCCGGAACCGAGGGCCCCACCGACTCCTTCGGGAACCGGATCAGCGTGGGCGCGTCGTCGACGGCCACCGACTCCCGCAGCTGCACCCGGAGTTGGTCGGCGTCACGCGGCGCGGCGATCCGCAGCCCCGGCACCACCTGGAGGATCGACATGTCCCACATCCCGTTGTGGGACGCCCCGTCGACCCCGGTCACCCCGGCCCGGTCGAGGACGAACGTCACCCCGCAGCGGTGCAGGGCGACGTCCATGAGGAGCTGGTCGAAGGCCCGGTTGAGGAAGGTCGCGTAGACGGCGACGACGGGGTGCAGCCCCCCGGTGGCGAGCCCCGCCGCGCTGACGGCCGCGTGCTGCTCGGCGATACCGACGTCCCACACGCGGTCGGGGAACCGCTCCGCGAACCCGGCGAGCCCCACGGGGTGCAGCATGGCCGCCGTGATCGCCACGACGTCGTCCCGCTCCTCCCCGATCCTGACCATCTCCTCCCCGAACACCGACGTCCAGGAGGGCCCGCCCGAGGGCGCGAGGGGCTCGCAGGTCTCCGGGTCCATGACGCCGACGGTGTGGAAGTGGTCCTCCTCGTGCGCGAGGGCGGGCTCGTACCCGCGCCCCTTCTCGGTGAGGCAGTGGACCAGGACGGGACCGTGGAAGCGTTTCGCGCGGCGCAGCGCGGACTCGACGGCCTTGATGTCGTGCCCGTCGATGGGGCCGACGTATTTCAGGCCGAGGTCCTCGAAGAGCCCCTGCGGCGCGAACGCGTCCTTGAAGCCCTTCTTCGCGCCGTGCAGCGCCTCGTACACGGTCCGTCCGACGACAGGCGTGCGCTGGAGGACGTCCTTGCCCCAGGCGAGGACGCGCTCGTAGGAGTCGGTGGTGCGCAGGGTGGCGAGGTGGTTGGCGAGGCCGCCGATGGTGGGCGCGTAGGAGCGTTCGTTGTCGTTGACGACGATGATCAGGGGGCGGTTCTTGGCGGCGGCGATGTTGTTGAGCGCCTCCCAGGCCATGCCGCCGGTCAGTGCGCCGTCCCCGATGACGGCCACGACGTGGCCCTTCTCCCCTTGTACGTCCCGCGCCTTGGCGAGGCCGTCGGCCCAGCCGAGGGCGGTGGAGGCGTGGCTGTTCTCGATGACGTCGTGCTCGGACTCCTCGCGGGAGGGGTAGCCGGACAGGCCGCCCTTGCCGCGCAGCTTCGAGAAGTCCTGACGACCCGTCAGAAGCTTGTGGACGTACGCCTGGTGGCCGGTGTCCCACAGGATGCGGTCGACGGGCGAGGCGAAGACCCGGTGCAGGGCGATCGTCAGCTCGACCACCCCCAGGTTGGGGCCGAGGTGGCCGCCGGTCCTGGCCACCGCGTGGACCAGGAACTCCCTGATCTCCTCGGCCAGCAGCCGCAGTTGAGGCTCGGTCAGCGCTTTCAGGTCGCGCGGTTGTCGGACACTCTCCAGAATGGTCACGCTCGGTCCCCCTTCTGTACGGTGGTTCAACTCACGGTGACGGCGGGCTCCCCTGCTTCGACGCCGTCCTTCTCCAGCTGTGCGGCGATCTTCATCGCCTCCTCGATCAGGGTCTCGACGATCTTCGACTCGGGGACGGTCCTGACGACCTCGCCCTTCACGAAGATCTGCCCCTTGCCGTTCCCGGAGGCGACCCCGAGGTCGGCCTCGCGCGCCTCGCCGGGCCCGTTGACCACGCACCCCATGACGGCGACCCTGAGCGGCACCTCCATGCCGTCGAGGCCGGCCATGACCTCGTCGGCGAGCCGGTACACGTCGACCTGGGCGCGCCCGCAGGACGGGCAGGACACGATCTCCAGCCGCCGCTGCCGCAGGTTCAGCGACTCCAGGATCTGGATGCCGACCTTGACCTCCTCGGCGGGCGGCGCGGACAGCGAGACCCGGATGGTGTCACCGATGCCCTGGGAGAGCAACGCCCCGAACGCGACGGCCGACTTGACGGTCCCCTGGAACGCGGGCCCGGCCTCGGTGACCCCCAGATGCAGGGGATAGTCGCACTGCGCGGCCAACTGCCGGTACGCCTCGACCATCACGACGGGGTCGTTGTGCTTGACGGAGATCTTGATGTCCCGGAAGCCGTGCTCCTCGAACAGCGACGCCTCCCACAACGCCGACTCGACGAGCGCCTCCGGCGTCGCCTTCCCGTACTTCTGGAGCAGCCTCCGGTCCAGGGACCCGGCGTTGACCCCGATCCGGACCGGCGTCCCGTGATCGCGGGCGGCCCGCGCGATCTCCCGGACCTTGTCGTCGAACTGCTTGATGTTGCCGGGGTTGACCCGGACGGCCGCGCACCCGGCCTCGATCGCGGCGAACACGTACTTCGGCTGGAAGTGGATGTCCGCGATCACCGGGATCTGCGACTTGCGCGCGATGGTGGCGAGCGCGTCCGCGTCGTCCTGCGTGGGACACGCGACGCGGACGATCT
Source organism: Streptomyces niveiscabiei (assembly GCF_001419795.1). Classification (GTDB taxonomy): domain Bacteria; phylum Actinomycetota; class Actinomycetes; order Streptomycetales; family Streptomycetaceae; genus Streptomyces; species Streptomyces niveiscabiei. The sequence continues at coordinate 16,331 of NZ_LIRL01000185.1, read as the reverse complement.
GGCAGCCGGACGCGGTGAGCTCGGCGATCTGCTGGAGCGTCGCGCCGATGTCCGACGTACGCGTCGTCGTCATCGACTGCACCGACACAGGGGCCCCGCCCCCGACCGGTACCGGCCCGACGTCGATCCGCCGCGAGACACGTCGCGCGGCGATCGGACGGGCCGGTACCTCGGGGACGCCCAGGGGGACGGAGGTCACTCGCGGTTCCCGGCGACGGTCTCGCGCATGGCCCGCAGCGACTCCTTCAGCGAGCCCATGGTGGCGAGGACGGCGGTCGGTTCGTAGCCGCAGTGGGCCATGCAGTTGTCGCAGCGGGGGTCCTTGCCGCGGCCGTACTTGTCCCAGTCGGTCTTCTCGATGAGTTCGCGGTACGTCGGGACGTAGCCGTCGGCCATCAGGTAGCAGGGGCGCTGCCAGCCGAACAGGGAGTAGTTGGGGATCGCCCACGCCGTGCACGGGAAGTCGACCTTGCCCTCCAGGAAGTCCAGGAAGAGCGGGGAGTGGTTGAGCCGCCAGCGGCGCCGGCTGCCGCCGGAGAACGCCTTGCGGAACAGTTCGTGGGTCTGCTCGACGCCGAGGAAGTGGTCCTGGTCGGGGGCCTTCTCGTAGGCGTAGGCCGGGGAGATCATCATCTCGTCGACCTTGAGGTCGTCGTTGAGGTAGTTGAGGACCTCGATGATGGTCTGCGGGGTGTCGGTGTTGAAGAACGTCGAGTTGGTGGTGACGCGGAAGCCGCGCCGCTTGGCCTCCTTGATCGCCTCCACGGCCTCGTCGAACACGCCCTCCTTCGCGACCGACTCGTCGTGCCGCTCGCGCAGGCCGTCGATGTGCACGGTGAACGCGAAGTACGGCGACGGCGTGAACTTGTCGATCTTCTTGCGCAGCAGCAGGGCGTTGGTGCAGAGGAAGACGTACTTCTTCCGGGCCACCAACTGGCGCACGATCTCGTCGATCTGAGGGTGCATCAGGGGCTCGCCGCCCGCGATGGACACCATCGGCGCGCCCGACTCCAGGACCGCGCCGACGGCCTGCGCGACGGGCATGCGCTGTTTGAGGACACCGGCCGGGTGCTGGATCTTTCCGCAGCCCTCGCACTTCAGGTTGCAGGCGAACAGGGGTTCCAGCTCCACGATCAGCGGGAACTTGTCCCGCTTACGGAGCTTCTGTTCGGCCAGGTATGTGGCGACTTTGATGGACTGACGCAGCGGCATGGCCATCTGGCTCACCTCCGAGGGAGCAGCACATTACGGTGCCATTCGAAGAAAGAAGGCAGGACGGAACGAAGGACGCGGAAAGCCGATATTCCACCGCGCAGCGTGCCGATCCGGACGAGTTCATGTTCTGGAGCGTCCACGACCACCCGGACGGCCGCAACGGGGCGTGTGCCCGCGCGCACGGCGCTCAGGAGCGTCGCGGCGGACTCCATGTCCACGGCGATCGCGCCGGTGGCCCTGAGCGCGGAACGCTCCGGGCCCCGGACGACGTGGTCGGACCCCACGAGGGGGCCCGTGTGGACGGTGCACCCCGGCAGGGTGCGGGCGAGTTCCTTGACCAGCAGTTCGGTGTCCACGCACGGGACGCTCCCGCGCGGGTCCCGGGTCTCCTCGGCGACCACCAGGTCACCGGGGTGCATCCCGGGTGCGAGGCCCGCGCAGAACCCGGTGGCGAGCACGGCGGCCCCTTGAAGCAGCGGATCCGCGAGCACCCGCCCGACCGACCGCTCGGCGGCCCGCGGCCCCATCCCGGTGCGCAGCACGGTCACGGGCCCGGCGGCCCCGCCGCGGTCCCCCAGGCGCAGGGCGACATGCTCGATGCCCAGCGCACAGGCGACCAGCAGCGGGGCCGGACCGGACGGGGCTCCCATCAGCTCGCCTTGACGTCGGACGAACCTGCGGAGACCGCCTGGCCGGCCCCTCTCTTCTCGGCCCCCTGCACCGTGTCCGGCGTCCGGGCGAACACCGGCTCCCCGTTGACGTACCGCCCGAGCGCGGTCAGCGGGAACACCTGCCGGTACAGGTGGTAGTTGATCGAGAAGTCCCACGGGAACCCGGTGCCGGTGAAGTACGGCTCGTCCCAGGAGCCGTCCTCCCGCTGGGTCCGCGCGAGCCAGGCGATGCCCCGCTCGACAGCCCGGGAGTCGCGCTCGCCCGCCGCGAGGAGCGCCATCAGGGCCCAGCCGGTCTGGGAGGCCGTGGACGCGCCGCTGCCCGCCCACTTCGTGGACTCCTGGTAGGAGCGCAGGTCCTCGCCCCAGCCGCCGTCCTCGTTCTGGACGTGCTCCAGCCAGGTCACCGCGCGCCGGATCGCGGGGTGCTGGGCGGGCAGCCCGGCGGCGACGAGCGCGGGGACCACCGACCCGGTGCCGTACACGTAGTTGACGCCCCAGCGCCCGAACCACGAGCCGTCCGGCTCCTGTTCGGCGAGCAGCCAGGCGATGCCGCGCCGGGTGCGCGGGTCGTGGGAGAGGCCCTCGACCGCGAGCATCTCGACGACGTGCGCGGTGACGTCGGCGGACGGCGGGTCGATGACCTCGCCGAAGTCGCAGAACGGCAGCCGGTTGGGGAAGGGGCTGGTGTTGTCGACGTCGAAGGCGCCCCAGCCGCCGTCCCGGGACTGCATCCCGAGGTTCCACCGCACCCCGCGCGCGATCGCCTTCTCCACCCGCTCCGGGTCGTGGTGGCGGACCCGGCGCAGCGCGAGGACGACCTCGGCGGTGTCGTCGATGTCGGGGTAGTTGTCGTTGTGGAACTCGAACGCCCAGCCGCCCGGCGGCAGTTGGGGCCGCGATACGGACCAGTCGCCGGGCCGCACGATCTGCTCGCCGAGCATCCAGTCGGCGGCCTTCACCAACTGCGGGTGATCGGCGGGCACTCCGGCGTCCGCGAGGGCGATGGTGGCCAGGCAGGTGTCCCACACCGGCGACTGGCACGCCTCGATCATCCGGGCGCCGTCCTCGCGCCACACGGCGTACCGGTCCAGCGACTCCAACCCGGCGCGCATGACGGGGTGTTCGAGGTCGTAGCCGAGCAGGTACAGGGCGATGACGGAGTACACCGCGGGCGGCTGGATGCCTCCCCAGCAGCCGTCGTTCTCCTGCCGCTCGACGATCCAGCGGGCGGCGGAGTTCAGCGCGGACCGCCTGAGCCGGCGCACCGCGAACGGCCGGTAGCCGCGCACGACCTTGTCGAGCCGCTGGAAGAGCCCGTCCCAACTCGCCAGCGGGGCCAGGGGTTTGGGCGGGTTGGGCAGCGCGGGGTCGGCGTGCAGCTCGTCCAGCGGGAAGGGCGCCGGACGCACCGGGCGCTTCGCGGAGACCACGGTCAGCGGAACGATGGTCTGCCGGGCCCAGCAGCCGAAGTTGTAGATCGACAGGGGGAACCAGCGCGGGAAGTAGATGAGTTCCGGCGGGAGTTCGGGCAGGTCCTCCCACTTCCACCAGCCGAACAGGGCGAGCCAGATCCGGGTGAAGACGCGGGCGGAGGCGATGCCGCCCCGGTCGCGGATCCAGGCGGACGCCTTCGCCATGTGCGGGGCCTCGGGGTCGTCCCCGGCGAGCCGGAGGGCGACGTACGCCTCGATCGTGGCGGAGAGGTCGGGAGGGCCGCCGTAGAAGGTGGCCCAGGTGCCGTCCTCGCGCTGTTCGCCGCGGACGAAGAGGGCGGACGCCTGGGTGGTCTCCTCGTCGCGGATGCCGAGGAACTGCCGCAGGAGCAGGTCCTCGGCGTCCATGGTGACGTTGGTCTCCAGGTCGCCCTTCCACCAGCCCTGCGCGTCCTGGTGGGCGAGCAGGTGCTCGGTGGCGCGGCGCATCGCGCGCTCGGCGGCTTCTTGTACCCCGGCCGCCACGGGGATCGTGATGTCGGTGTCGCTGGCCGCGGCAGCGCGGGGCGGCAGGGCCCCGGTGCTTCCGTCGGTCGTCGCTGTCATGGCTTCCCCTATCAGTGCAGTCGTGCGAAGTCGTGCTGCTGTGGGTCCGCCGTCGGCCGGTGCTTCCGTTCTCCTCGCGGCACCGGCCGGCGACTACGCGAGGGCTATTCGACCGATAGTGATCATCTCTTTCGTACGACGACGAAGTCGGCGAGCGCCGTGAACTTCTCCCGTACCTGCTCGGGCATGTCCACGTCGCCGAGGGCTTCGATGGCGATGGTGTGCTGGCGGCGCGCTTCCGCGGCCGTCCACTCCCGGCCGCCCGCCTCCTCGATGAGGGCGGCGCGGGCCGCGAACTCCTCCTCGGAGAAGTTCGCGAAGTCGGTGCTCTTCGCGTCGGCGGCGAGCAGGTCGCCGAGCCGCTCCGAGGCGCTGCCGCCGGCCGCGAGCGCGGCGACGACGGGCAGGGACTTCTTGCGCTGGCGCAGGTCGGACCAGGTCTGCTTGCCGGTCGCGTCCGGGTCGCCCCAGATGCCGAGGAGGTCGTCGACGGCCTGGAAGGCGAGGCCCAGGTGGTAGCCGTACTTCTCCAGGGTGTCGGCGTCCTTCTCGCCCGCCCCGCCGAGGACGGCCCCGACGGAGGAGGCGCAGGCGAGGAGGGCGCCGGTCTTGTTGCCCTCCATCTCCAGGCACTCCTCGACGCTGACGCGGTCGCGGTGCTCGTAGGAGATGTCCTGGGCCTGCCCGTCGATGAGGGCGCGGGTCGCGGCGGTGAGCCGGCGTGCGGCGCGGCCGGCGCCCGCGGTGCCGGACTCCAGGAGGACCTCGTAGGCGAGCGCGAAGAGGGCGTCGCCGACGAGGATCGCCTGGGCGGGGCCGTGCACCTTCCAGACGGTGTCGCGGTGGCGGCGCTGCTCGTCGCCGTCCATCAGGTCGTCGTGCAGGAGCGAGAAGTTGTGCACCAGCTCGACGGCGACCGCGCCGGGTACGCCGACGGCCGGGTCGGCGCCGGTGACCTCGGCGGACAGCACGGCGAGCGCGGGGCGTACGGCCTTGCCGCCGTCGCCCTCGGTGGGGTTGCCCAGGGCGTCGATCCAGCCGAAGTGGTAGGCCGCGACCGTGTCCATGGGGGGTGCGAGCCGGCTCGCGGCGGCCCGCAGCACCGGGGTGGCCAGGGTGCGTCCGCGCTCCAGGAGCGCGGTCACGTCCACCGCGGTCCTTCGAGCGGCGGCCGGCGAGGCCGGGGGCACAGTGGGCACAGTTTCTCCTCTTGTCGCGGTGTGCGCGGCGTGCGCGGCGTGATCGGGGGCCGCGGTACCGGAGGTGCGGGAACCTGCCGTGCTGTGCTGGTGGAGCATCAGGCGGCCTCCTCTGATGCGAAGAGCCGGGAGGGTCGTGGGCGGCCGAGCGCGCCGAGCGCGGCATCCACCGCGTTCGTACCGCTGCGGACCGCGCTCTCCATGGTCGCGGGCCACCCGGTGGCGGTCCACGCGCCGGCCAGGTAGAGGCCGGGTGCTTTCGTGCGGGCGCCGGGACGCAGCCGTCCGACGCCGGGGGCGGGGGCGAAGGTCGCGGTCTTCTCGCGGGTGACGAAGAAGTCGCGTACGGCGGCGCCGCGCGCCCTCGGCAGCAGCTTCTCCAGCTCCGGCAGGTAGCGCTCGCGCAGCGCCGCCACGGGCGCGTCGATCTCGTCCTGGGCGGCCGACTGGGACAGCGCCAGGTACTGGCCGCCGGTGAGCCCGGAGGCGTCGGTGCGGTCGAAGACCCACTGGACGGGGGTGCCGAGGGCGGCGAGGAAGGGCACGTTCATGACCGGCCGGTCGTAGATCACGTGCACGTTCAGGATGGGCGCGGTGCCGATCTCCAGGAGCCGCCCGGGTGCGTCGAGCGCCCCGGCCGGCAGGAGGTCGTACGCCTCGCGCTGGGGTACGGCGAGAACGACCGCGTCCGTTTCGAGGGCGCGGCCGGGAACTTCCACGGTCCACCGGCCGTTGTCCTGCCGGGAGATGGAGGTGACGCGTGTTCGGACCTCGATGTTCACGCCCGCGGAGTCGAGCGCCTTGCGGGCCAGCCGGTCGTGCAGTTCGCCCAGCGGGACATGGGCCCAGCCGATGTCGGCGGCGCCCGGGTCGGACAGCAGACCGGTCTTGAACACCATCGCGGCGAGCCCCAGCGAGGCGTCTGTCGCGACCGCGTTGAGGGTGGCGACCCCGACCAGGTCCCACAGGGCCTCGACGGTCCGCGCGGACTGGCCGTGCGCGGCCAGCCAGCCGCCGAAGTCCTGCTCGTCCAGCGCCGGGTCGGCGGGGTCGAGCCCCTTCAGCGCGAGCGCGGCGCGGCCCACCTTGGCGCGCTCGGCGAGCGAGAGATGCGGGTACGTGGCGAGGCTGCGCCCGAGATGCAGTGGCACCGGCAGGGCGTCACGCCTGAGCCTGCCCAGCCGCCGTCCCTCGGGTCTGGCGACGTCGACGACCGGTACGTCGAGCCGGGGCTGGAGCGGGGCGAGTCCGGCGCCGCCGATGCGCTCCAGGAACCAGCGGTAGGCCGTGCAGCAGCGCAGGTAGACGTGCTGGCCGTTGTCGACGCTCAACTCGCCGCGCCGGAAGGAGAACGCGAGCCCGCCGAGGCGTGGCCGCCCTTCGAGGAGGGTGACCCGCACGCCCGCGTCCGCGAGGCCGAGCGCCGCGGTGACCCCGGCGAGGCCGCCGCCGACGACGACGGCGGAGCGGCCGGTGTTCTCGTCGGTCATCGTGCGCCCTCCCATGCCGTCTGTGACGCCGGGCGGACGCGGAGGGTTGCCCGGGAGACGGGGGTGACAAGCGGGGCCCAAGAGTCCGTCAAGAGGACCTCCTGACGGTCTGGCGGGAGACGGTGCGGGCGTCGAGTCCGGACAGGCCGCGCGCGGCGACGTACGCCTTCTCCCGGCCGGGCAGGGAGACCCGGCCGCGCAGGACGGCCTCGGGATCGCGTTCGATGCGGTCGAGCAGGCGCCGGTAGATCCCGGCCATCGCGGCCACGCAGGCGCCGCTGCGCCTATCCAGCATCGGCAGCAGGCGGTAGCCCTCGGCGAACAGCGCGCGGGCGCGCCGTACCTCGAAGTGGACGAGGCCCGCGAAGTCGGAGCCCGGCGGGGGCACGGGGGAGGCGAAGCCGGCCGCGCAGCCGAACTTGGCGAGGTCGTCGGCGGGCAGGTAGGTACGGCCGCCCTCGGCGTCCTCGCGGACGTCGCGCAGGATGTTGGTGAGCTGGAGGGCGAGGCCGAGGGTGTCGGCGTACTCGGGGGCCCGCTCGACGCCGCGCGCGCCGGGGCGGGTGCCGAAGACGCCGATGGAGAGCCGTCCGATGGCTCCGGCGACGCACTTGCAGTACGTCTTGAGGTCGTCCCAGGTCTCGTAGGTCTCGCCGCGCAGGTCCATCTCGACGCCGTCGATCAGCTCGTCGAGCCCGCCGAGCGGGACGGGGTAGACGCGGGAGGCGTGGGTGAGGGCGACCGCGACGGGGTCGGTGTCGTCCTCGGCGACGTCGCCCTCGCGCACGCGGGCGAGCAGGGCGCGGGTCTCGTCGAGGCGGGTGCGTTTCACCTCGGGTTTCAGGTCGCCGTCGCCGATGTCGTCGACGAGGCGCGCGAAGCCGTAGATCGCCATGAGGTCGTCACGCCAGGCGCGGGGGAGGAAGAAGGGGGCGACGGGGAAGTTCTCGTCGGCGGCCTTGTCGAGGGTGCCACGGTCGGTGCTGGGAGTATCCGTAGCCATTGCCGTCACATCTCCCGTTCTACACTGCCGACCCAATACGCACTATTTCGGACACGCCGCCCGGACCCCCGCGCGGCGGTGTCCCCACTGAAGTCGTCCGCGCACGTTATCGCCCCACTTGCCGCGATTCGAGACCGCTACAGCTTACGTTGTACAGCGAACGGTGGTTCGTCGGGGTCTCCCGCAGATCACAACAACACACCGATTGCCGTCAAGATTCCTATCGCCCCGCCGAGTTGACATTTCTTTTGCAGACGCGGGGCCCCGCCGGAAGGTTCCGGCGGGGCCCCGGTGTCGGGCGGGCTATTTGCCCGTGAACTTCTCGTACTCCTTGATCACCGCGTCCGTCGGACCGTCCATGCGCAGCTCGCCGCGCTCCAGCCACAGAACCCGGTCGCAGGTGTCGCGGATCGACTTGTTGCTGTGGCTGACGAGGAACACCGTGCCCGCCTGCTTGCGCAGTTCCCGGATGCGTTCCTCGGAGCGGACCTGGAACTTGCGGTCGCCGGTCGCGAGGGCCTCGTCGATCATCAGGACGTCGTGGTCCTTGGCGGCGGCGATGGAGAAGCGCAGCCGCGCCGCCATCCCGGAGGAGTAGGTGCGCATCGGCAGCGAGATGAAGTCGCCCTTCTCGTTGATCCCCGAGAAGTCGACGATCTCCTGGTAGCGCTCCTTGACCTGCTCCCGGGACATGCCCATGGCGAGCCCGCCGAGGACGACGTTGCGCTCCCCGGTCAGGTCGTTCATCAGGGCCGCGTTGACGCCGAGCAGCGAGGGCTGCCCGTCGGTGTACACCCTGCCGCTCTCCGGCGGCAGCAGCCCGGCGATCGCCCGCAGCAGCGTCGACTTGCCCGAGCCGTTGGTGCCGATCAGCCCGATCGCCTCACCCCGGTACGCGGTGAACGACACCCCCCGTACGGCGTGGACCTTGCGCACGCCGCGTTCCTCGCCGCCCTTGCGGCGCTTGACGATCCGGCTGAGGGCGGCGGTCGCGCTGCCCTTGCCGCCCTTGGCGCCGTTGACGCGGTACACGATGTGCACGTCCTGCGCGATGACGGTGGGCACCCTGGGGTTCTGCTCAGCCACGGCCGTACCTCTCCTCCGCCTGCCAGAAGTACACGAAGCCGCCGACGGCGAACAGGACGGCCCAGCCGCCCGCGACCATCCAGACGTGGTCGGGCAGGTTGGCCGAGCCGTAGTCCTCGATCAGGGCGAAACGCATCAGGTCCATGTAGACGGCCGTCGGGTTCCACTGGAGCACGGTGGAGACCCAGCCGGGACGCTCGGCGAGGTAGACCGGGATGGAGAACATGACACCGGACGCGTACATCCACGTGCGCAGCACGAACGGCATGAGCTGCGCGAGGTCGGGGGTCTTGGCGCCGGCCCGGGCGAAGATCAGGGCGAGGCCGGTGTTGAAGAGGAACTGGAGCGCCAGCACCGGCACGATCAACGCCCAGGACAGGTCCGGGTAGCTGCCGAACGCCATCACGACCAGGAACAGCACCAGCATCGACCACAGCAGCTGCTGGAGCTGCTGGAGCGCGAAGGAGATCGGCAGGGAGGCGCGCGGGAAGTGCAGCGCGCGCACCAGGCCGAGGTTGCCGGAGATCGCCCGCACGCCCGACATGACCGAGCTCTGCGTGAAGGTGAAGACGAAGATGCCCGTGACGAGGAACGGGATGTAGACGTCCTTCGGCATGCCCTTCCCGGCGTTCAGGATCAGCCCGAAGATCAGGAAGTACACGACCGCGTTCAGCAGCGGCGTCGCCACCTGCCAGAGCTGGCCCAGCTTGGCCTGGCTGTACTGGGCGGCCAGCTTGGCCGAGGAGAAGGCCAGGATGAAGTGGCGCCGGCCCCACAGCTGGCGGACGTACGCGCGCAGGGACGGGCGGGCCCCGCTGACGGCCAGCCCGTACTTCGCGGCGAGCTGCTCGGGCGTGAGCCCGTCGTCCGGTGACGGGGGCTCACTCGTCATGACGCCGCCTTCATGGGTTCTCTCACTCACAAGCGGAAACTTTCGTCTCGGGATGCGCGGCCTGGGCGGGCCTGGCACGAGGCGGGGAGGGTGGCCTTACGGCCCGGTCGCCGGTCTCCGGCTGCCGTCCGGGCCCGGGGAGGAGCTTTTCAGATGATCGGCGGACGGCCCAGCCGGGTCAGCCGCCACACCGTACGCCACCGCATCGGCCGGCGTGGGCCGCAGTCGGTGGTCCAGCCTTCCCGGAAACCGCCGAACCACGCCTTCAGCGCGGACAGGGAGGGCCGGCGGAGCAGGGTCAGCGCCAGCCACACCCCGAGGTAGACCGGGACGAGGACGGCGGGCAGGTTGCGGCGGGCCAGCCACACGCGGTTGCGGGCCACCATGCGGTGGTAGACCGCGTGCCGCGAGGGCGCCGTCGTCGGGTGGAACAGCACCATGTCGGACCGGTAGTCGATCCCCCACCCGGCGTCCAGCGCCCGCCACGCGAGGTCGGTCTCCTCGTGGGCGTAGAAGAACGCGTCGGGCAACCCGCCGACCTCGGCGAACACCTGGGTTCGCACGGCGTTGGCGCCGCCGAGGAACGTCGTGACCCGCGAGGAGCGCATCGGGTCGGAGGCTCGCAGCCTCGGCACGTGCCGGCGCTGCGTCACCCCCGTCTCGGGGTCGGCGATGCGGAAGCTGACGATCCCGAGCCGCGCGTCCTCGGCGAACGCCCTGCGGCACAGCTCGGCGGTGTCGTGCTCCGGCAGCAGGCCGTCGTCGTCGAGGAACAGCAGTATGTCGACGTCCCGCCCGCTCGGCCCGAACGCCTCGATGCCGACGTTGCGCCCGCCCGGGATGCCGAGGTTCTCCGGCAGCTCGACCGTGCGCACGCCCTCGGGTACGTCGGGGACGGGCGAGCCGTTGCCGACCACGACCACCTCGACCGGGTCGCCGTCCTGCTTGGCGACCGAGTCGAGCAGCGCCCGCAGTTCCTCGGGGCGGTTGCCCATCGTGATGACGACGGCGCCGACCTTCGTGCCGGCCTCGGTGGAGGTCACTTCAGCCTGCTGGAGACCAGCACCGACACCAGGTGCAGGAGCGTCTGGAGGAGCGCGATCCCGGCGAGGACGGCGGTGCCCAGGCGGGTCCAGAACAGGTCGCCGTGGTAGTGGTCGGCGACCGCGAGGACCAGGATCAGCAAGGACGCCTCGATGCCGAGGATCAGCCGGTGGAACTTGAGCGCGGCGGCGGCCTTGCGGGCCAGCGCCATCCCGGAGGAGCGCGGCTCGGACGCCGACTCCTTGACCGGCGCCATCCCGTTCTGGTGCCGGGCCACCCCGACCAGGTCCGTCTCGGCCTTGATCAGGATCGCGCCGAGCGCGGCGAGCGTCCCGAGGAACGCCCACAGCCAGTCGATGCGCCCGGTGCCGAACACGTCGGCGGCGCGCAGGCCGAGGCCGACGAGGACGGCCGCGTCGGTCAGGTAGGCGCCGACGCGGTCCAGGTAGACGCCGGCCAGTGAGTACTGCTTGCGCCAGCGCGCGATCTCGCCGTCCACGCAGTCCAGCAGGAGGTACAGCTGCACCGCGACGACGCCGAGGACCGCACCCCAGATGCCGGGCACCAGGAGGGCGGGGGCGGCCAGGACGCCGCAGACCGTCATCAGGTACGTCAACTGGTTCGGCGTGACGCGGGTGTTGACCAGGTAGCGGTCGACCCTGAGGGACACCTCGCGCATGTAGAGGCGGCCCATCCAGTGCTCGCCGCTGCGGCGGTCCTTGACCCCTGCGGGGTGGACTACCGGCCGGAGTTCAGCTACCGATGGCCTTGACATAGTCGGCGTAGACGTCCTTGATCTGGTCGGTCGTGAGGTCGAGGTGTTCGAGGATCGTGTAGCGGCCGGGGCGGGTCTGCGGGGCGAACTCGACGGCCCGGACGAACTCGTCCACGCTGAAGCCGATCTCCTCCGGCAGCACCGGCAGGCCGTGGCGGCGCAGGACCTCCGCCATGTACGCGGACTCCTCGTGCGCGCCCCGCAGGTACATGGCGAACGCGGCACCGAGGCCGCACTGCTCGCCGTGCGCCGCGGCACGCTTGGGGAACAGCAGGTCGAAGGCGTGGTTGATCTCGTGGCAGGCGCCGGAGGAGGGCCGCGAGTCGCCGGAGACGGACATCGCGATCCCGGTGAGGACCAGCGCCTCGGCGAGGACCTGGAGGAACCCGTCGTCGCCGACGCCACCGGGGTGGCGCAGCACCGCCTCGCCCGCCTGACGGGCCATGGCGGCGGCGAGGCCGTCGATCTTCTCGCCGTTGACCCGGTTGGACAGCTCCCAGTCCGCGACGGCCGAGATGTTGGAGATCGCGTCGCCGATCCCGGACCGCACGAACCGGACGGGCGCCTCACGGACGAGTTCGAGGTCGATGACGACCGCGATCGGGTTCGGTACGCCGTACGAGCCGCGCCCCGCGTCGTTGTCGAGGGTCGCGACCGGCGAACACAGGCCGTCGTGCGCCAGGTTGGTGGCGACCGCGACCAGCGGCAGCCCGACCCGGGCGGCGGCGAACTTCGCGCAGTCGATGATCTTCCCGCCGCCGAGGCCGACGACCGCGTCGTAGTGGCCGGCCTTTATGGCACCGGCGAGGCTGATCGCGTCGTCGAGGGTGCCGCCCCCGACCTCGTACCAGCTCGCGCCCGGCAGGCTCGGCTGGAGCCGCTCCCTCAGGCGCGCGCCCGACCCCGGGCTGACGGCGACCGCCAGCTTCCCCGAGTGCGAGATGCGCTCGTCGGCGAGGACCCCGGCGAGGTCGTCGAGGGCACCCGCGCGGATGTCCACGACGACCGGCGACGGGATCAGCCGGGTCAGTACTGGCATGCGATCTCCCGCCCCTTGGCCAGGTCGTCGTGGTTGTCGATCTCGACCCACTTGACGTCACCGATGGGCGCCACGTCGATCTGGAAGCCGCGGTTGACCAGCTCCTGGTAGCCGTGCTCGTAGAACTGCTGGGGGTCGGTCTCCCACACGGTCTTGAGCGCGTCGGCGAGGTCCTCGGCGGCGGCGCCCTCGATGAGGGTGACGCCGATGTACTCGCCGGTCGCCTCGGCCGGGTCCATCAGCTTGGTGATCTTGCTGACGCCCTTCTCGGGGTCGGCGACGACCTTCATCTCCTCGTCGGCGAGGGACTTCACCGCGTCGAGGGCGAGGATGATCTTCTTGCCGTCGCCGCGCGCCGCGAGCAGCGTCTTCTCGACGGAGACCGGGTGGACGGTGTCGCCGTTGGCGAGGATCACCCCGCCCTTGAGGGCGTCACGGCCGCACCACAGGGAGTAGGCGTTGTTCCACTCCTCGGCCTTGTCGTTGTCGATGAGGGTGAGCTTCAGGCCGTACTTGGCCTCCAGGGCCGCCTGGCGCTCGTACACGGCCTCCTTGCGGTACCCGACGATGATCGCGACCTCGGTGAGGCCGATCTCGGCGAAGTTGCCGAGGGTCAGGTCGAGGACGGTCGTCTCGCCGTCCACCGGCACCAGCGCCTTGGGCAGGGTGTCGGTGTAGGGGCGCAGTCTCCGGCCGGCGCCGGCCGCCAGCACGAGGCCGATCATGCGAGTTCTCCTTCGTCGTGTACGGCAGGGGCGCCGGCCTTGTGTGCGGCGACCCAGAAGCGGATGCTCTCGACGAGCCCCAGCAGGGCGACGGCCACGGCGAGCGCCGTGAGCGCGAGCGGCTTCCCGTCGAGCAGGGCGGCGAGGACGCAGACGAGCAGCGTCCGTCCTTCCTGCCCCCCGATGGCGCGCACCAGCCAGGCCGGCGGCGCTCCGGCGCCACCGCGGATGCGGTACACCGTGTCGTAGTGATGGTAGGCGACGGCGCCCACCAGCCCGAAAGCCGCCGGAAGCGCTCCGTTCACGTCGGCGTGGACCGCGAGCAACAGGACGGTGGTGTATTCGGCGGTGCGGAAGAGGGGGACGATCAGCCAGTCCAGGCTGCCCTTGAGGGGCAGGGCGGTGGCGGTCGCGGAGCCGAGGACGTAGAGCGCGGCGAAGATCAGGGGCCAGCGGCTGCCGTGTCCCGTGAGGGCGGCGGCGAGCAGCAGGAGGGCCGTGACGCCGACGACCGTGCCGACGCGGGAGACCGTGCCGTGGTCGCGTACGCCGATGCGGCGGCCGAGGGGGTGCAGGGCCGCGACGAGCGCGCCGTTGTCCGCCATGTCGGCCAGCGCCCGCGCGGAGCGGTCCGTGTTCGGGGTGCGGCGGCGGAGCGAGCGGACGAGGCGGCCGGCCGTGGTGTACGCGGCGGCGAACGCGCAGCCGATCAGCAGGGCGTAGAAGGTGATGCGAGGGGTTGCGACGGCCGTCAGGACCGCGATCATCGCCCACCGCTCACCGATCGGCAGGATGATCATCCGGCGTACCCACACCGACAGGCCGACCTTCTTGACGGGTCCTGTCGCGGGGGGCGCGACGTCGTCCTCGGCCTCGTGGTACGCGAAGTCGACCATGTGACGGACGCTCTGGAGGACCATCGCGGCCAGGGCGAGGTGCCATACGTCGTCGCCGCCGCGCGCCGCTCCGAGGGCGAGGCCCGCGTAGTAGACGTACTCCTTGGCCCGGTCGAAGGTCGCGTCCAGCCAGGCGCCGAGCGTCGAGTACTTGAGGGCGTAGCGGGCCAGCTGGCCGTCCGTGCAGTCCAGGACGAACGACACGATCAGCAGGATGCCCGCAGCGACGAACCCCCCGCGCGTGCCGGTCGCCGCGCAGCCCGCCGCGATCAGGGCCGTCAGCAGGGAGGCGGTGGTGACCTGGTTGGGGGTCAGTCCGCGCCGCGCGCACCAGCGGGCGAGGTGGCGGGAGTAGGGGCTGATGAAGAAGGTCGTGAAGAAGCCGTCGCCGGACTTCACGGAGGACTTGAGGCGTACGGCCTCGTCGTCGACGGCGGCGACGGCCCGCCGCGCCTCGTCCAGGGCCTGCGGGTCCTGCGGGACGGCGGCCACGAGGCTGCCCAGCGCGGGGCGGTGCACGGTCGCGCCCTCGGCGTCCAGGGCCTCCACGACACGGTCGGCGACGCTGCCGACGGCTATCGCCGTACGGCCGCCCGCCGAGGTCTCCCGCGCGAGCGCCCGCCCCAGGGCGGTACGGCCGTCGGGGCGGGCCGCGACGGCGCCGGGTACGGCGGACAGGGGGAACCGGGGGTCGGTCAGCGCCAGCCTCAGCGCGTGCACGTGCCCCACGAACCGGGCGTCCACCAGCGCGACGCGCTCCCCGCACGGCGCCTCGGCGATCGCGCGTTCCGCCTCGGCGGCGCCCCGCACGGCCCTGACCTCGAACCCCAGGGACCTCAAGTCCGCCTCGATCGACGATCCGGGGACCGGAGTGCCGGTGAGGATGGCGGTCGACAACCGAACTCACTCCCTGAGAGCCGGCGCGCCCCGGCCACGTACGACGAATGTTCCGCGCCCGGCCCCCGACTCCGGGCGGGCGATATGACGGCAGAGGCTATCGGATACCCGAAGGCTCACGTTCACTGCCCGTTCAACCGTGCTCAAGACCGCACACACCGGGCTCGGGCGAGATCATCATCGGTGATCAAGGGGGTTCCGGCCAAACCGTGCCGACGGGGCGGTGACGGCCGGTGATCCCTTCGTCACGAGCCTCTGTGCCCACGGGCCCGCGAAGCCCTCGTCCCGGCTCTGACCTGCGGTTCATTTGCGCAGGTCAGAGCACATGACAACGGTGTTCAATGCCGCGTTGCCGGATACCCCCCACCCGTAGTTCACTGTGGGCTCGGGCTACCGCTGGGAGGGCATTCTTCATGGGGGCTGGACACGATCACGGGCACGGTCACAGCCATGCGCCGCCGACCGGGACGGCCGCCGCCGCGTACAAGGGGCGGCTGCGGATCGCGCTCGGGATCACCTTGGGCGTGATGGTGGTGGAGATCGTCGGCGGGGTCGTCGCGGACTCGCTCGCGCTGGTCGCGGACGCGGCCCACATGGCGACCGACGCCGTGGGGCTCGGGATGGCGCTGCTCGCGATCCGGTTCGCGGGGCGGCCGGCGAGTACGCACCGGACGTTCGGGCTCGCCCGCGCGGAGATCCTCGCGGCGCTCGCGAACTGCCTGCTGCTGCTCGGCGTCGGCGGGTTCGTGCTGTACGAGGCGGTGCAGCGGTTCTTCACCCCGGCGCCGACCGAGGGCGGCCTCATGGTCGTGTTCGGCGCGATCGGCCTGGTCGCGAACATGATCTCGCTCACGCTCCTGATGCGCGGCCAGAAGGAGAGCCTGAACGTGCGCGGCGCGTTCCTGGAGGTCGCCGCCGACGCGCTCGGCTCGGTCGCGGTGCTGATCTCGGCCGCGGTGATCCTGACGACGGGCTGGCAGGCCGCCGACCCGGTCGCCTCGCTGGTGATCGGCCTGATGATCGTCCCTCGGACGGTCAAGCTGCTGCGCGAGACGCTGGACGTGCTGCTGGAGTCCGCGCCGAAGGACGTCGACATGACCGAGGTGCGCGACCACATCCTCGCCCTGGACGGCGTCGAGGACGTCCACGACCTGCACGCCTGGACGATCACCTCGGGGCTGCCGGTGCTCTCCGCGCACATCGTCGTCCGCTCCGACGCCCTCGACGCGATCGGCCACGAGAAGCTGCTGCACGACCTCCAGGGGTGCCTGGGGCACCACTTCGATGTCGAGCACTGCACGTTCCAGCTGGAGCCGAGCGGGCACGCGGAGCATGAGGTGCGGCTCTGCCACTGAGG
>NZ_LIRL01000184.1 GCF_001419795.1 Streptomyces niveiscabiei | reverse complement strand
CCGCTCCACCCGCCCCCGGCATCGAGGCTCCCGGCATCCAGCCCCCCG
Organism: Streptomyces niveiscabiei; assembly: GCF_001419795.1. Taxonomy (GTDB): domain Bacteria; phylum Actinomycetota; class Actinomycetes; order Streptomycetales; family Streptomycetaceae; genus Streptomyces; species Streptomyces niveiscabiei. Next base: position 24,773 of record NZ_LIRL01000184.1, on the reverse strand, counting down.
GCATCTTCGCCCTCCGTGCCGACATCGACGCCCTCCCCATCCCCGATACCAAAGCCACCTGCGCCTACAGATCCACCGTCCCCGACCGCGCCCACGCCTGTGGCCACGACGTCCACACGACCGTCGTCCTCGGTGCCGGCCTGGTCCTGGCGGAGCTGCACCGGCAGGGCCGGCTCCCGCGCCCGGTGCGGCTGATCTTCCAGCCGGCGGAGGAGATCCTCCCCGGCGGCGCGGCGGACGCGATCGAGGACGGCGTGCTGGACGGCGTCGGCAGGATCATCGCCGTGCACTGCGACCCCCGGGTCGACGCGGGGAAGATCGGCCTGCGCGAGGGCGCGATCACCTCCGCCTGCGACCGCCTCGAAATCGCCCTGGACGGCCCCGGCGGCCACACGGCCCGCCCGCACCTCACCACGGACCTGGTCACGGCGGCGGCCCGCGTCGTCGTCGACGTACCCGCCCTGGTCGGACGCCGGGTCGACACCCGCGCGGGGCTCGCCGTCACCTGGGGCCGCATCGAGTGCGGGCACGCCCCGAACGTGATCCCGCAGCACGCGGAACTGTCGGGCACGGTCCGCTGCCTCGACATCGAGGCGTGGCGCGCGGCCCCGGACATCGTCGTCGCGGCGATCGACGAGGTGGCGAACATGCACCACGCGAAGTCGGAGATCAACTACGTCCGTGGCGTCCCCCCGGTCGTCAACGACCCCGAGGTCACCGGCCTGTTGAGGGACGCGATGACGGCGCGGCGCGGCGCGGACTCGGTGGAGGGCACCGAACAGAGCCTGGGCGGCGAGGACTTCTCCTGGTACCTGGAGCAAGTCCCGGGCGCGATGGCGAGGTTGGGGGTCCGGACGCCGGGCGAGCGGACCGTGCGCGACCTGCACCAGGGGAACTTCGACGCGGACGAGCACGCGATCACGGTCGGCGTCGAGCTGTTCACCGCCGCCGCGCTGCTGGACGCGGCGACCAGGACGGCGTAACCGGCTTTCCACGCAAGGGAGAAGGGGTGCGCCGGAAACGCCGGAAAGCACCCCTTCGTCGTATCGCGTCACCCTGGTGTAACCCCGCGTGCGTGGTCGTAACGCGGCACCGGCACGAATCGGTAACGGCAGGGAGGAACCCTGTTCCCCTGCCCTTCTACGCGCGTTACGGTGCCCGAAATCGCCACCGAGAACGGCTTGTTGGGGGAGCCTTCGCGGAGGGCTCCGCCATGGGGAAAACGGGCCGCACGCGGCGCCGTGGGGAAGTAAGGGGTGCTTGCCATGCGTCAGTTGTCCAGGAGCGCGAGAGTCGCCGCCGCGATCGCGGTCGTCACGCTCGCAGCGGCCGGCTGCGGTGAGACCAGCAGTTCGAGCACGAAGCCGTCGTCGTCCGGGTCCAGCGGGTCAAGCGGCTACTCCGGCAAGGGAATCGGCCTCGCGTACGACATCGGCGGCAAGGGCGACCAGTCCTTCAACGACGCCGCGTACTCCGGCATGCAGAAGGCGATGTCCGAGTTCAAGATCCCCGGCCGGGACGTCGAGCCGCAGGACGGCGAGTCGGACGCGGACAAGGTCCAGCGCCTCACGCAGCTCGCGCAGGCCGGTTACAACCCGGTGATCGGCGTCGGCTACATCTACGCGCCCGCCGTCAAGGAGGTCTCCGCGAAGTTCCCGAACACCACCTTCGGGATCATCGACGACGAGACGGTCCAGGGGAAGAACGTCGCCGACATGGTCTTCCACGAGGAGCAGGGTTCCTACCTCGCGGGCGTCGCCGCCGCCAAGGCCACGAAGAAGAAGCACGTCGGCTTCATCGGCGGCGTGAACATCCCGCTGATCCAGAAGTTCGAGGCGGGCTTCGTGCAGGGCGTCCAGTCCGTCGACAAGAGCATCAAGATCGAGTCGCAGTACCTGACCGAGACCCCCGCCGAGGGCGGCTTCTCCAGCCCCGACAAGGGCAAGGCCGGCGCGAGCGGCCAGATCGACGCGGGCGCGGACGTCGTCTACGGCGCGGCGGGCCTGTCCAACCAGGGCATCATCGCCCAGGCCGCCGCCGACAAGGTGTGGGCGATCGGCGTCGACTCCGACCAGTACAGCCAGGTCCCGCTGGCGGCGTACAAGGACTACATCCTCGGCTCGGCGACGAAGAACGTCGGCGGCGCGGTGTACGACCTGGTCAAGTCGGTCGTGGACGGCAAGCCGCTGACCGGCGTGGTGCGCGGGTCGCTGTCCAACAACGGCGTCGGGTTCTCCGACACCAACCCGAAGTACAAGGCGATGGCGGACGTCGTCGCGGCCGTGGACCAGGCGAAGAAGGCCATCATCGACGGCAAGGTGACGGTCAAGACCACGAAGTGATCTTCCGCTTTCACCCATACGCCCCTCGCGTGAAGCGAGGGGCGTATTGCTGTCCGTAATCTGAAACACGAATGTGGCCACAGGTCGGTAACGGAGCGGACAGAAGGGTTTTTCCTGCCGGTCTACGCGCGTTACGCTGCCGCGGAACCAGCGCCTGGTATAGGGCGCCTGCACAAAGGAGTCTCGCACCATGCGCCGGGTTTCCCGTCTCACCCTCGCGGGTGTCTGTACCGCGGCTCTCGCCGTGACCGTGTCCGCCTGCGGATCCTCCTCGACGTCCTCCTCCTCGTCGGCCGGTGAGAAGAAGAACCTGGGCCTCGCGCTCGCGTACGACGTCGGTGGCAAGGGCGACCAGTCCTTCAACGACGCCGCGACCGCCGGTCTGGAGAAGGCCGACAAGGAGTTCGGCTACAAGTCCAACGCGGTCGAGCCGCAGGACGGCGAGTCCGACGCGGACAAGGTGCAGCGCCTGGAGAGCCTCGCCAAGCAGGGCTACAACCCCGTCATCGGCGTCGGCTACGCGTACGCGCCCGCCGTCAAGGACGTCGCCGCGAAGTACCCGAAGACCACCTTCGGCATCGTCGACGACAACACGATCAAGGCCGCGAACGTCGCCGACCTCGTCTTCCACGAGGAGCAGGCGTCCTACCTCGCGGGCGTCGCCGCCGCGAAGGCCACCAAGACCAAGACCGTCGGCTTCGTCGGCGGCGTCAACGTGCCGCTGATCCAGAAGTTCGAGGCGGGCTTCCGGCAGGGCGTCACGGACACCGACAAGAGCGTCAAGGTCAAGTCGCAGTACCTGACCGAGACGGCGGCCGAGGGCGGCTTCTCCAGCCCCGACAAGGGCGAGTCCGCCGCCGACGGCCAGATCGACGCGGGCGCCGACGTCATCTACGCCGCCGCCGGCCTCTCCGGCCAGGGCGTCATCAAGGCCGCCGCCGCGAAGAAGATCTGGGCCGTCGGCGTCGACTCCGACCAGTACAACCAGACCGCGCTGGCCGCGTACAAGGCGTACATCCTCACGTCGGCCATGAAGAACGTCGAGGGCGCCGTCTACGACCTCGCCAAGTCCGTCCACGACGGCAAGCCGCAGTCCGGCGAGATCCGCGGCTCCCTGTCCAACGGCGGCGTGTCCCTGTCGAACTCGAACCCGAAGTTCGCCTCCGACACGGCGATCCAGGACGCGGTGAAGAAGGCGGAAGAGGGCATCAAGGCGGGCACGATCAAGGTCAAGACGACCGTCTGACCCTGAGGCCCGGCTGTCGTAATGACACCGTTACCGCCCAGGAACGGGGTACGTGGAGGATCGCCTCTCCGTGCCCCGTTCGCGCGGCACAATGCTCGGAACGGATCGAGGCCGAAAAGATTCGATCGCGGTCCGGGCTCTATTTAAAGTAGGGGCGCTACGCGCGTAGATGGCCCCTTTCTCAAGGAGAGTGCGCCATCGACGCGTCCAGCAGCCCTCCGCTCACCGCAGAGCAGACGACCGCGGTGGAGCTGGCGGGCATCACCAAACGCTTCCCCGGTGTCGTCGCCAACCACGACATCCACCTGACCGTCCGCACCGGCACCGTGCACGCGCTCGTCGGCGAGAACGGCGCCGGCAAGTCGACCCTGATGAAGATCCTCTACGGCATGCAGAAGCCGGACGAGGGCACGATCACGGTCGACGGCGAGCAGGTCGCCTTCACGAGCCCCGGCGACGCCATCGCGCGCGGCATCGGCATGGTCCACCAGCACTTCATGCTGGCCGACAACCTCACCGTCCTGGAGAACGTCGTCCTCGGCAGCGAGAAGCTGTACGGGATCGGCGCCGGCGCCCGCAAGAAGATCCGCGAGATCTCCGACCGGTACGGCCTCGGCGTCCGCCCCGACGCCCTCGTCGAGGACCTCGGCGTCGCCGAACGCCAGCGCGTCGAGATCCTCAAGGTCCTCTTCCGCGGCGCCCGCACGCTGATCCTCGACGAGCCGACCGCCGTCCTCGTCCCGCAGGAGGTCGACGCCCTCTTCGGCAACCTCCGCGAGCTGAAGTCCGAGGGCCTCTCGGTCATCTTCATCAGCCACAAGCTCGGCGAGGTCCTCTCCGTCGCCGACGACATCACCGTCATCCGGCGCGGTACGACGGTCGGCACGGCGATCCCCTCCGAGACGACCCCCCGCCAGCTCGCCGAGCTGATGGTCGGCAGCGAACTCCCCACGCCGGAGACCTCGGAGTCCACGGTCACCGACCGCGCGGTCGTGACGGTCGAGGACCTGACGGTGTACGCGGCCGGCGGGGCCTCCCTCGGCGCCGTCGCCGGGGTCGAGGGCCAGCCCGCGGGCGAGGTCAAGAAGGTCCTGGACGGCGTCTCCTTCACCATCCACGCCGGCGAGGTCATGGGCATCGCCGGCGTCGAGGGCAACGGCCAGACCGAGCTGATCGACGCCCTGATCGGCACGAAGAACGCCGACTCCGGGACGATCGCCTTCCTCGGCGAGGACATCACCCCCTGGCCGACCCGCAAGCGCCGCGAGTCCGGCGTCGGCTACATCCCCGAGGACCGGCACCGCCAGGGGCTCCTGCTGGAGTCCCCGCTCTGGGAGAACCGCATCCTCGGCCACGTCACCGAGAAGCCCAACGCGAAGGGCTTCTGGCTCGACCCCAAGGGCGCCCAGGCCGACACGCGCCGGATCGTCGAGGAGTACGACGTCCGCACGCCCGGCATCGACGTCACGGCCGCCTCCCTGTCCGGCGGCAACCAGCAGAAGCTGATCGTCGGCCGCGAGATGAGCCACGACCCGAAGTTCCTCATCGCCGCGCACCCGACGCGCGGCGTGGACGTCGGCGCGCAGGCCCAGATCTGGGACCGCATCCGCGAGGCCCGCCGCGAGGGCCTCGCCGTCCTCCTGATCTCCGCCGACCTCGACGAGCTGATCGGCCTCTCCGACACCCTCCGCGTCATCTACGACGGCAAGCTGGTCGCCGACGCGGACCCGGCGACGATCACGCCGGAGGAGCTGGGGTCGGCGATGACGGGGGCGGCGAGCGGGCACCTGGAACACGCGGAAGACTCCGAAGTCACCGAAGCTTCCGAAATTTCAGAAGCCGCCGAAGTTTCAGAAAATCCTGAAACTTCCGAATCTACCGAGTCCGCCGAATCTGCCGAATCCGCCGAAGGCACTCGCACCGAAGGGGAGCGCGACGCCCGATGAAGAAGTTCGACAAGGAGCGCGTGCTCCTCGCGGTGGCCGGCCCGGTCATCGCGCTCGTCGCGGCGATCCTGCTGACCTCGGTCGTGCTGCTCGCCTCCGGCAAGAACCCGATCGAGCCGTACCGGCTGATGCTGGAGCAGATCCCCTACTCCGACATCCAGGTCCTGATCATCAACCAGGCGTCGATGTACTACATCGCGGCGCTGGCGGTAGCCCTCGGCTTCCGCATGAACCTGTTCAACATCGGCGTCGACGGCCAGTACCGCCTCGGCGCGCTGGTCACCGCGATCGTCGGCGCGCACGTCGCGCTGCCCGGGTTCCTCCAGATCCCCCTGCTGCTGCTGGTCGGCGCGCTGACCGGCGCGATGTGGGCCGGTATCGCGGGCGTCCTGAAGGTCACCCGGGGCGTCTCCGAGGTCGTCGCGACGATCATGCTGAACTCGATCGCGACCAGCCTCATCGGCTACCTCACCCTGCGCGACAACTTCGGCGTCCTGGTCGGTGACAACGTCACGACCGGGATCATGAAGGACTCGGGCTGGATGCCCGGCATCAACCTCGGCGCGGACGTCGGCGAGATCTACGGCCTGGTCTTCCTCGCCGTCGCGCTCGGCATCGCGTACTGGGTCGTCCTCAACCGCACCCGCTTCGGCTTCGACCTGCGCGCCACCGGCGAGTCCGAGACGGCCGCCGCCGCGTCCGGCGTCGACGCGAAGAAGATGGTCGTCACCGCGATGCTGGTCTCCGGCGCGGTCGCCGGCATCTCCGGCCTCCCGCTCCTGCTCGGCGACGCCCACACCTACAGCCTGAGCTTCCCGGCCGGGCTCGGCTTCACCGCCATCGGCATCGCCCTCCTCGGCCGCAACAACCCCGGCGGCATCGCGCTCGCCGCGCTGCTGTGGGCCTTCCTCGACAAGGCGTCCCCCGCGCTCGACTACGCCATGCCGGTGGCGTACGAGAAGGAGATCGCCACGATCATGCAGGGCCTGATCGTCTTCGCCGTCGTCATCAGCTACGAGGCCGTACGGCAGTGGGGTCTGCGCCGCCAGCAGAAGCAGGTCGGCGCGCAACTCGCCGCCGAAGCCGCTCAGAACGTCAAGAAGGAGGTGGCGGTCTGATGGCCACCGCGACCGTCGCCAAGCCCCAGGCGAAGCAGCCCGGCAAGGGCAGCCGCAAGCTCTCCCTCCCCGTACTCCTGCTGATCATCGCGGGCGTGCTGGTCCTGACCTCGGTCGTGCGCCTGATCTCCGGCGCCGACGGCATCACCTCCACCGGCCAGATGTCCACGGCCCTGCGCCTCGCCGTGCCGATCGGGCTCGCCGGGCTCGGCGGTCTGTGGGCCGAGCGCGCGGGCGTCGTCAACATCGGCCTCGAAGGCATGATGATCCTCGGCACCTGGTTCGGCGCCTGGGCCGGGTACCAGTGGGGTCCGTGGGTGGGTGTCGTCTTCGGCATCCTCGGCGGCGCGCTCGGCGCCGTCCTGCACGCGATCGCCACCGTCACCTTCAACGTCAACCACATCGTCTCCGGTGTGGCCCTCAACATCCTCGCCCTCGGCCTCACCCGCTACCTCTCGAAGTTCACCTTCGAGGGCGCGCCGCAGGGCTCCTCCAAGCAGTCCCCGCCGATCGACTCGCTCGGCAACTTCGACATCCCGGGGCTCTCCAGCTGGCTGGAGACCCTCAACGGCAAGCACTGGTTCCTGATCTCCGACATCGCGGGCCTGGTCGGCGGTCTCGTCACGAACCTGTCCCCGCTGACCGTCGTCGCCGTCGCGCTCGTCCCGCTGACGTGGTGGGTGCTGTGGCGTACGGCGTTCGGGCTGCGGCTGCGGTCCTGCGGTGAGAACCCGGTCGCGGCGGAGTCCCTCGGCGTCAACGTCTACAAGTACAAGTACCTCGCGGTCATCATTTCGGGTGGTTTCGCGGGCCTCGGTGGGGCGTTCCTCTCCATCGTCGCGTCGAACGTCTACCTCGACGGCCAGACCGCCGGGCGCGGCTACATCGGCCTCGCGGCCATGATCTTCGGCAACTGGATGCCGGGCGGACTCGCCCTGGGCGCGGGCCTCTTCGGCTACACCGACAGCCTCAACCTGCGGGGCGGCACGACCAACGTGCACGCGCTGCTCCTGCTGCTCGCGCTGGTGCTGGTCGCGGCTGCGGCGTACCAGGTCTGGAAGAAGAAGTACGTCGCGGCGGCGATCTCCCTGGTGATCTCCGTGGTGATGTTCATCTGGTACGCCAACACGGACGAGGTGCCCCGCCAGCTCGTCACCGCCGCGCCCTACCTCGTCACCCTCCTCGTCCTCTCCTTCTCCGCGCAGCGCCTGCGGATGCCGAAGGCCGACGGGCTGCCGTACCGGAAGGGGCAGGGCAAGTGACGTTCGACTGGGGGTCGTTGAGGGCGGTCGCGCACGAGGCGATGACGCACGCGTACGCGCCGTACTCGAACTACCCCGTCGGCGTAGCGGCGTTGGTCGACGACGGACGCACCGTCTCCGGCTGCAACGTCGAGAACGCGTCGTACGGCATCGGCCTGTGCGCGGAGTGCGGGCTGGTGTCCGAGCTGCACCGCACCGGGGGCGGCCGGCTGACCCACTTCACGTGCGTCGACGGCAACGGCGACGTACTGGTCCCCTGCGGACGCTGCCGCCAGCTCCTGTACGAGCACGGGGGCCCGGATCTCCTCCTGGAGACCCCCGAGGGGATCCTCCCCCTCTCCGAGATGCTCCCCCAGGCCTTCGGGCCGGGGCACCTCACCAAGTAACTCCCTTGCGGCCCCTCCCGGTTGATCGGGAGGGGCCGCTGTCTGAAAGGCACCCACCCATGGCCATGGACGCCATCTCCGTCATCCGCACCAAGCGGGACCGCGCCGAACTCACCGACGAGCAGATCGACTGGGTCATCGACGCGTACACCCGTGGCGAGGTCGCCGACGAGCAGATGTCCTCGCTCGCCATGGCCATCCTCCTCAACGGCATGAACCGCCGCGAGATCGCGCGCTGGACGGCGGCGATGATCGCGTCCGGCGAGCGCATGAACTTCTCCTCCCTGTCCCGCCCGACCGCCGACAAGCACTCCACGGGCGGCGTCGGCGACAAGATCACGCTCCCCCTGGCCCCCCTGGTCGCCGCGTGCGGCGCGGCCGTCCCCCAGCTCTCCGGCCGAGGCCTCGGCCACACCGGCGGCACGCTCGACAAGCTGGAGTCCATCCCCGGCTGGCGGGCCCTGCTCTCCAACGAGGAGATGCTGTCGGTCCTGGACGGCACGGGCGCGGTGATCTGCGCGGCGGGCGACGGCCTGGCCCCCGCCGACAAGAAGCTGTACGCCCTCCGGGACGTCACCGGCACGGTCGAGGCCATCCCGCTGATCGCCTCCTCGATCATGTCGAAGAAGATCGCCGAGGGCACGGGCTCCTTGGTCCTGGACGTGAAGGTAGGCACGGGCGCCTTCATGAAGACCCTTGAGGACGCCCGCGAGCTGGCGTCCACGATGGTGGGCCTGGGAACGGACCACGGCGTCAAGACGGTCGCGCTCCTGACGGACATGTCGACCCCGCTCGGCCTCACGGCGGGCAACGCCCTCGAAGTCCGCGAGTCGGTGGAGGTCCTCGCGGGCGGCGGCCCCGCCGACGTCGTCGAACTGACCATCGCACTGGCCCGCGAAATGCTCGACGCGGCAGGCGTCCGCGACGCCGACCCGGCAAAGGCCCTGGCCGACGGCTCGGCGATGGACGTCTGGCGCCGGATGATCTCCGCCCAGGGCGGCGACCCGGACGCGACGCTCCCCGTGGCCCGCGAGCACCACGTGGTGACTGCGTCAGCGTCGGGCGTCCTCACCCGCCTCGACGCCTACGACATCGGCCTCGCCGCCTGGCGCCTCGGCGCGGGCCGCGCCCGCAAGGAGGACCCGGTCCAGGCGGGCGCGGGCGTCGAACTCCACGCGAAGCCGGGCGACACGGTGACCGCCGGCCAGCCCCTGCTGACCCTCCACACGGACACCCCGGACCGCTTCGCGTACGCGCTGGAGGCGGTGGAGGGCTCCTACGACATCGCAGCCCCGGGCACGACCTTCAAGCCGTCCCCGGTGGTCCTGGAACGCATCGCCTGACCGGGGTTTTTCCCCTTTCGAGTGAACGGGATCGGTGGACCGCCGCCGGTCCCGTTCGGCATGCTGGGATCGGTGACGCACTGATAGGAGACCGCCATGAGCGCACTCACCGTGAGCCACGATCCCGAGCAGAGCTGGGACGACCTCGTCCGGTTCTGGGAGGAGATGGAAGGGCCTGAGGGCAGCAAGGTGGAGATCATCGAGGGGATCGTCACCGTGTCACCCGCTCCCGCATACCGCCACAACATGATCGCGGAACGTATTCAACGTCGCCTTTACTCCGTGATCCCCGAGGACTGGGGTATCTACCAAACGCTGGCCATCGCCGTGCCGTCGCGCCTGGGCATGCTGATCCCCGACCTCGTGGTCATGCCGGTACAGGAGCACACCGAAGCGGACGCGTACGTCCCGGCCGCGCTCGCCGAACTCGTCGTCGAGGTGACGTCCAAGTCCAACGCTCGCCATGACCGGGTGAGCAAACCGGCCGCCTACGCCGCCGCAGGCATTCCGCTGTATCTGCTCGTCGACCGCTGGGCCGACGGCGGCCCTACCGTCACCCTCTACGGCGAGCCGAGCAATGACGTCTACCGTGTCCTGAAGGCAGGCAAGTTCGGCGATCCGATCGACCTGCCCGAGCCTTTCAACCTCACCCTCGACACGTCGGACTTCCCTCACCGATGAGTTGAGCCGTCGGCCGGGGTCTACCCCTCGTGGACCCTGAAGGACTCCCCGTAGTCATCCCGCGTAGCCCCTTCACCCCGGATGTGGTGGAGGGGCTCTCCGACGAGGTGCGGAGGTTGTTGGCCGTGGCTGTTGAGAAGGTGGTCGTTGTGGATGTGGGCGGGCTCGGGCCGCCGGGGTTGGGGCAGGTCGATCTTGTTGCCCGGTTGCAGCTTGCCGCGAAGCGGGCCGGGGGGCGGATACGGCTCAGGGCCCCCGGCCCGGCGCTGCTCGCGCTGCTAGGGCTGGTCGGTCTCGTCCTTGAGGTGGAGGGGGAACCCGAAGAGGGGGAACCAGCGGGGGGTGTCGAGGTAGAAGTGGAAACCGGTTAGGCGGCCGTCCGAGATCTCCAGGACCTGGATGGACCAGGGCGACCAGCCGCCCTTCTCCTCGTCCGGCTTGTAGTGCGCGAAGCCGGGCAGCCCGTTGACCTGGACGGGGAAGAGCCGGGAGTTCTCGCAGCCCTTGCCGATGGTCGTCATGAAGCCGGTGATGTCCGCGTGGCCGGTGAGCCACAGGTCGAACGGCGGCATCGTCATGATCGCGTCCTCGTGGAGGAGCGCGGTGAGCGCGGTCATGTCGTAGCCCTCGAAGGCCGCGACGTACCGCTCCAGGAGCTTCTTCTGCTCCTCGTCGAGGGAGTTGAAGACGTCGGCGGCGGCGCCCTTGTCCTCGGGCTGCTCGGCGAGGGTCGCGCGGGCGCGCTGGAGGGCGCTGTTCACGGAGGCGACGGACGTGTCGAGCAGCTCCGCGACCTCGCTGGCCTTCCACGCGAGGACCTCGCGGAGGATGAGGACGGCCCGCTGCTTGGGCGGCAGCTGCTGGAGCGCCGCCATGAACGCCAGCCGGATGGACTCCTTGGCCACAGCGGCCTCCGCCGGGTCCTCGACGGTGGGGAGCGCTCGCGCGTCCGGGATCGGTTCGAGCCAGGTGTTCTCGGGGCGCGGGGAGAGCGCCGCCTGCGCGAGGGGCGTCGCCTCGCTGAGGTCGATCGGCCGGGCGCGCTTGTTGCCCGCGTTCAGCATGTCCAGGCACACGTTCGTCGCGATCCGGTACAGCCACGAGCGCAGGCTGGACCGGCCCTCGAACTTCTCGTAGCTCCGCCAGGCCCGCACCAGCGTGTCCTGGACGGCGTCCTCCGCCTCGAACGTCGAGCCCAGCATGCGGTAGCAGTACCCGGTCAGCTCGACGCGGTGCTTCTCCAGCCGCACATCGAGGTCCGCCACCGCCGTCGTACCGTCACTCATTCCTCGTCCACCCACCCCTGTGGCCTTCGTGTCACGCGCCGTCGCGTCCACCACCTCGGAAGCTACCGCACCCCACTGACAATCACCCCTGGACTTGACAAATCCGCAGGTCAGCGAACCAGAGGCGAGGCCATGACAACACGCGACACCACCGGCAACGGGGACCTCACGCGCCTCGCGGACGAGAACACGGCCCGCCGACGCCGTACACGAAAGGCCGGCCCCGACGGGACCGGCCCTCCCGGTGGCCTCAGGCCGCCGCCACGACCTCCCGCCGCGCCGCCCGCGTCCCCGCCACCGTGATCGCCACGACCCCGGCCACCGCCAGCAGCCCCACCGCGACGGTCCCGCCCCACCCACCGGCGTGGAAGGCGACGGCCCCGACCGTGGACCCGGCGCTCGACCCGATGTAGTACGCGGACTGGTACAGCGCGGACGCCTGCGCCCGCCCACTCGTCGCCGTCTTGCTCACCGACGACGACGCCACCGCGTGCCCCGCGAAGAACCCGGCGGTGATGAGGACCAGCCCGAGCAGGACGAGCGGCAGCGACCCGGCGAGGGAGAGCAGCAGCCCCGTAGCCGTCGTACCCCCGGAGAGGTACAGGGCTCCCCGGCGCCCGACGCGCCCGACCAGCCGCCCGGCGGTGGACGCCGACACCGTACCCACGAGGTACACGAGGAAGATGGACCCGACGATGCCCTGGGGCAGCGAGAACGGCCCCTCGGTGAGCCGGTACCCGATCACCGTGTACACCCCACCGAAGACGGTCATGAAGAGCGCACCGATGGCGTACAACCTCCGGAGGAGGGGGTTACCCAGGTGACCCCGTACGGTGCCCAGCAGCACCCGGGGCCGCAGCGACCCCGGCGTGAAGTGGCGCGGCGCGGGCAGCAGCGCGCGGAACGCGACCGCGCACACCACCGCGAGCCCCCCGATCACCCCTACGGCGACCCGCCAGCCCCACTCCTGCGCGACCCACCCGGTGATGACGCGCCCGCTCATCCCGCCGACGCTGTTGCCCGCGACGAACAGCCCGATGGCCGTGACCAGCGCCTTCGGCCGGACCTCCTCCGCGAGGTACGCGGTCGCGGACGCGGGCAGCCCGGCCAGCGCGGCCCCCTGCACACCCCGCAGCACCACCAGCGCGCCGAGCGACGGCGCGAACGGCACGAGCAGCCCGACGGTCACCGCGACCGCGAGCGACACGGTCATGACCGTACGGCGCCCGTACCGCTCGGACAGCGCGCTCATCGGCAGGACGAACAGGGCGAGTCCGCCGGTCGCGGCGGCCACGGTCCAGCTCGCCTCGCTCGCGGTGACGCTGAACTCGCTGGAGATCAGGGGGAGAAGAGCCTGTGTGGAGTACAGCAGCGCGAAGGTCGCGACGCCCGCGAGGAACAGCGCGAAGCTCATCCGGCGGTAGTCGCCGGAGCCGGGGTGCATACGGGTGTCGGGAGCGGGGACGGCTGCGCGGGCGCCCGTGGTGGCGGGCGCCTCGGTACTGGCGGAAGGCATACGTCGACGGTAGGCCGACCTGCGTTGATGCGTCCAATGCACGGACTCGCCATAATCGTTCCCATGGTGCATCAACCGAGGTCACAGGGGAATCTGTCACCGTCCGGTGACACGGAAGACATGACGGCGCTGCTCGCCCCGAGGCTCGCGTACTTCGCCGGGGTGGCCCGTACGGAGCACGTGACCAGGGCCGCTCAGGAGCTGCGGGTCCCGCAGTCGACGCTGTCGCGGGCGATGGTCCGGCTGGAGCGTGACCTCGGGGTGGTCCTGTTCGCGCGCCGGGGCCGTACGGTCTCGCTGACCCCCGCCGGACGGACCTTTCTCGCCTCCGTGGAACGGGCGTTGGGGGAGATCCGGAAGGCCGCCGACGCGGTACGGGCCGACGCGGACGCCGCAACCGGCAAGGTGGCGTTCGGATTTCTGCACACGATGGGCGCGGAGACCGTACCGGCACTCATCCACGCCTTCCGCGCCGACCATCCCCGCGTGCGGTTCAGCCTCGTCCAGAACTACGGCGAGGCGATGATCGAGCGGTTGCGGGCAGGGGAGTTGGACCTCTGCCTGACCTCCCCGGTACCGGACGCGCCCGACCTCGTCGCCCGTCGCCTGGACGAACAGAAACTCCGGCTCGTGGTCCCGGCGGACCACCGCTTGGCCGGCCGCAAACGCGTACGGCTCTCCGAGGCGGCCGACGAGACGTTCGTAACCCTCGAACCGGGCTACGGCCTACGCCGCATCACGGACGACCTGTGCCAACAGGCAGGCTTCCGACCGAGGATCGCCTTCGAGGGGGAGGAGGCGGAGACGCTGCGGGGCTTGGTGGCGGCGGGACTTGGAGTGGCCCTGCTCCCGCCCCCGGCGGTACGGAGGCCGGGGGTCGCGGAGCTGACGGTGACGGCACCGAGGGCGGTGAGGGAAATCGGGGTGGCGTGGCTGGACGGCCACCCGGACACCCCGCCGGTGGCGGCATTCAAGAAGTTTCTCTTGTCGAGGAGGGGCAACCTCCTTACCTGACTGCCTACTTCCGCAACGACGTCCCGAACCCCACAGCGAGCGGCATCCTCAACCCCAGCGGCGGCGGCGCAGCCAACGCGTCCTCCAACGGCCGGGCGAACACCTTTCCGAACAGCGTCCCCATCACGAAGTCCTCGGCCAGCGCCTGCACTTCACCCCGGTACTGACTCAACCCGTGCCCGTCGGAGTGCACTTCGAACCGGCACACGTCCCGGTTCGCCTTCTTCGCGCGGGCGGCGAGCCGAAACGACAACTCCGGGTCCGTACGCTCGTCGTTGGTGCCGTGCACGATCAACACCCGCCGCCCGACAAGCTGCTTGACCGGCTCGGGAGGAGCCGCCACATCCTCCTCCGGCAACCAAGGAGCCAGCGCGAGAACGGAGTTGACGGCCTCATGCCCGGCAGCCCGCAGCGCGGCCCGCGCCCCCATCCCGACCCCGGCGAGGCAGACGGGAACGTCACCGTACCGGCGTACGACCTCCTCGGCCCCCCAGAGGGCATCCGCGGCGAGATGCGCCTCCGTCCCGTTCCACCCGCGATAGCGGTAGTGGACGGCGTGGACGGCGAGCCCCTCGGCGCGCCCCGCGCGGGCGAGGCGGCGGCCGAGGGCGCGTACGGAGGACGTCGCCCACATGGGGGACGGCTTGCGCTCGGAGAGCTCCTCGCCGGTGGGCAGGAGCAGGACCGCCCCGCTGACGGAGGTCGGCTCGGGGCCGATCGCCTTGCCCAGGTGGGGGGTTCGGAGCGGCGTCACATGCTGTGCCATGGCAGAACAGTGTCAGAAGCGCCGGTGTACTCCACCCGTCCGTGCGGTCACCGTTGCGTATCGACGGTGTGCTGAGCCGAGCCGTCTACGCGCGTAGGAGTTACTGTGCCGGGATGACGAGCCAGAGCATCCCCAGGGGCATCACCCCGACACCGGACCAGATCCGCCGGGCGCCCAAGGTTCTGCTGCACGACCATCTCGACGGCGGGCTGCGCCCCGGCACGATCGTCGACCTAGCTCGCGAGTACGGGTACTCGGGGCTACCTGAGAGTGACGCCGGCAAGCTCGGCGTCTGGTTCCGCGAGGCCGCCGACTCCGGTTCGCTGGAGCGGTACCTGGAGACCTTCTCGCACACCGTCGGCGTCATGCAGACGCGGGACGCGCTGGTCAGGGTCGCCGCCGAGTGCGCGCAGGACCTCGCCGAGGACGGCGTGGTCTACGCGGAGGTGCGGTACGCCCCCGAGCAGCACCTCGACGGCGGGCTGCGCCTCGAAGAGGTCGTCGAGGCGGTCAACGAGGGCTTCCGTGAGGGCGAGCGCCGGGCCCGCGAGAACGGCCACCGCATCCGCGTCGGCGCCCTCCTCACCGCGATGCGGCACGCCGCCCGCGCCCTGGAGATCGCCGAACTCGCCAACACCTACCGCGACTCGGGCGTCGTCGGCTTCGACATCGCGGGCGCCGAGGCCGGTCACCCGCCGACCCGGCACCTCGACGCCTTCGAGTACCTGAAGCGCGAGAACAACCACTTCACGATCCACGCCGGCGAGGCCTTCGGGCTGCCGTCGATCTGGCAGGCCCTCCAGTGGTGCGGCGCCGACCGGCTCGGCCACGGCGTGCGGATCATCGACGACATCGAGGTCGCGGACGACGGGAGCGTCACCCTCGGCCGGCTCGCCGCGTACGTCCGCGACAAGCGGATCCCGCTGGAGCTGTGCCCCAGCTCCAACCTCCAGACCGGCGCCGCCGCCTCCTACGCCGAGCACCCCATCGGACTGCTGCGGCGGCTGCATTTCCGGGCCACCGTCAATACGGACAACCGCCTGATGTCCGGGACGAGCATGAGCCGGGAATTCGAGCACCTGGTCGACGCGTTCGGTTATACGCTCGACGACCTCCAGTGGTTCTCAGTCAATGCTATGAAATCGGCGTTCATTCCTTTCGATGAACGACTCGCCATGATCAATGACGTGATCAAGCCCGGGTATGCCGAGCTGAAATCCGAATGGCTGTTCCAGCAGACGGCCTCCACCAGCGGTTCTTCCACCGGACAGGGCCGGTAGCAGAGGCTTCGGGGCTCCGGGGTGCGGACGGGTGTTCACCACTCGTCCGCATTTCGATGTTTGCGGTGGGCGCCTTGGCATGTTTACGGTCGGGGACCGCTCGTATTCCCGTACATTCCCCGTTGCCCCCTTCGAGTTCGAGGACGCAATTCCCATGAAGCAGTCTGCTGCCAAGACCCTCGGTGTCGCCGCCCTCGGTGCCGCCATCGCCGCCGTCGGCGCGGGTGCCGCCTCCGCCGCCCCCGCCCTGCCGGACGCCACGCAGGCCCTCGGCGGCGTCACCAACGCGCTGCCGGGCGCCGGCGAGGTCGTCAGCCAGGCCCAGCCCGCCCTGACGACGAGCGCCGCCGCCGTCGCCCCCATCGCCCAGCGCGCCCTGGCCGACGGCCCCACCAAGCCGGTCGCCGGTCTCCTCGGCGGCCTCCCGGTCGGCCAGCTCCCCACCCACGGCCTGCCGGTCAACGGCATCCCGCTCGGCTGACACACCCCCTGCGGGGTGCGCCTGAAGTACTACCCGGGTAGTACTTCAGGCGCACCCCGTTCTGCTCTCCCCGTTCCTGCACCCCCGGGCCCTCTCACGGCGCCGGGATGACCTCGATCCGCTCCCCGTTCAGCAGGTACAGCGGCAGCAGCCGCTCCTTCTGCGGCACCGGGAACTCCTGCGACCCGGCGAGGCTCGCCAGCGCCAGCAGCCCCAGCGACACCTGAGCGCGCGGCGCCGGGGAGTCGCCCCAGTACAGCGCGTGCTTCTCCAGCGCGTCCGCCAGCGTCTTCGCGAACTGCTCGTCGTCGTTCGCGAGCATCCGGTGGAACAGCGCGGCCGGCTGGTAGTCGACCTGGTCCGAGAACCCGGTCGGCGTGTACGCGACGGCCTCCGGGTGCCCCGCCTCCATCGTCGCCAGCAGCTTCCCCACGATGTCGTCCATCGGCCCGCGCGACAGGTACGTCCGCAGCGTGTCGATCCAGTGCAGCACGTACTCGTCGACCGACTCGTCCTCCCGCAGCCGCTCCAGCGGCACCTCCACCAGCCGCGCCACCCGGCCCCACTCCCGGCACACCAGCGCCAGGTACAGCGCGTCCAGCCAGGCCCGCGCGTCCGCCGGAGGCTCCGCCGGGAACGCGGGCAGGCGCACCTCCAGGTCGTCGAAGAGGAACTCCCGCGCCTCACCGCCCGTGAACAGCAGCGTCCCGAGCTGGACCGCCGCCGACCAGGCGTCCCACGTGGCGAGTTCGGACGCGACCGGGTCGACGGCACAGCGCGCGTGCGCCAGCGTCACCGTCGAGGCGAAGGCGTCCGCGAGCACCGACGGGTCCTGCGCCAGCCGCTCCAGCAGCCCCGCCGTGTCCCGCGCCAGCGCCTCGGCGTCCGGCGCCCGCCCGGTCAGCGCCGTCCGCAGCCGGCCCGCGCCGTCCAGCCTGACCAGGCCCTTCATCGCCGCCAGCAGCTCCGGCGGCGGCTGGATGGAGAAGCTGCGGCTCTCCTCGTCGATGACCGTCAGGGACGTCAGCTTCCCCCGGTACCACCAGTACACGCGCGGCGACAGCCGCCCCTCGCCCCGCTGGTGCGCCCCCAGCGCGTACTGCGCGAGCGCGTTCAGCGCGTCCACGACCGTGCCGTCCGCGATCGGGTGGTACACGAGGTTGTCGCGGGTCGGTACGGCGAACAGCGCGCCGTGCTCCGGCAGTGGCTCGCCGGTGACACGGCGGGCGACCTCGCCCAGGTACAGGGCCTTGCTCGCGACGAACGGGGAGTCGCCGTAGAGGCTGTGCAGCGTCGTGTGCTCGCCGATCTGCACGACGTCGTGCTCCACGGGGACGCCCGCGAGGTTGTCGTACCCCGCCTTGCCGAGCGCCTCCAGGCCCGCGCGCTCCACGTCCGCGTCGGTGAGGATCCGCACGCTCGTCGGGCCGTCCAGGGCGTACGCGAAGACCAGGCCGTCGGCCACCACGCGCGCGTACGTCAGGTCGGCGGCGATCTCCGGGCCGATCGACTCGGCGGGCAGCAGCCGGACGTACGCGCCCCTCAGCAGCTCCTCGGCGCTCTCGCCGCCACGGCTCGCCTGCCGCAGCTGCTCGAAGTGGGCGTCCACCAGCGCGGGCCACTCCTCCACAGCGGACCGGGCGCAGCGCACCGCCAGGTCGTGCAGGGAGTACCGGTGGCCGCCTCGGAAGTGCGGGGCGGCCAGCGAGCGCAGGTGATCGGCCTGCGCCGCCGTCAGCAGAGGGAGGTCGGCGTCGGGAGTCGGTTCTGGTGCTTCGTCGAAAGTCACCCGGATGACTCTATGAGGGTTTCGGCCACCCCCGTGACCGGACGGCGGCTACCAGGCGGCGCTCCCGGTCGTCCGCGCCTTGTCCTGCGACGGGAAGAGGATCCACAGCGCGATGTACAGCAGGAACTGGGGACCCGGCAGGAGACAGGACAGGACGAATATGACGCGCATCGTCGTGGCCGACGTGCCGAAGCGGTTGGCCAGCGCGGCGCACACGCCGCCGATCATGCGGCCGTGCGTGGGACGGGCGAGGCGGGACATCTGGGGCTCCTTCACAGCGTTGCTCGGTTCGAGGTGCGGCCCTTGCCGGCCGCCTCTCCATGACTCCAAGCTACGAGGACGAAGCGGATAAAGCGTCCCTCTACGGAGCTATCCCGACCCTGGGAATCGTCGGGGTACGCCCCTGAGACGGCTCCTCCTGACGGAGGGCTGCCGGTCGTCGCCGCGTCGTACGCCTACGCAGCAGGTATCGCCCGGCGGGTACCACCAGGGTATGAGCGAGGGCGACACCGGCCGTGTTCAGCAGGATCGAGTCCACGTCCACGACCTGGCCCGGTACGCCGGTCTGGAGCAGCTCCACCGTCAGCGAGAGCATCGCCCCGGCGGCGGACGTACGCAGCAGGGAACCCACAGGGGAGACCCGCAGTCTGCCGTGCACCAGAGGGAGCAGTACGCCGAGGGGGGCCAGCAGGGCGAGGCCCCGGCCGATCCTGCGGACCGCCTCGTGCCAGCCGAGGTCGAGGTCGGTGCGGATGCCGTCGAGCGGGTGCAGGTTGGCCGGCATCACCCAGGGGACGTCCAGCGGTCGCAGCGAGTACCAGGCGACGAACGCGAGATGAGCGGCGAGGAGAACACCTCCCGCCACACGGACACGGATCACGGCACTGCCGCCGATGGGGCCTTGACGCTGCACGACCCCCAAGACGCACCGCCCACGGCGAATGGTTCCGCAGGGGCCCCCGGGAGGGGGGTGAGTCCTTCACCACACCCGCACACACCGAGATCCGCTCACGGTGAGTCACGGCGCCCGCCGCAACTCCCGTACCGCCCCTCCTACTTCGCCACGTTCGACGACGGCGGCACCTTGTTCCCCGGCCGCTGCTTCACCTCGTCCGTGCACTCGTAGCGCCTCAACTCCCGGCCCTGCTGTGCCCCGAGGACCACGGAGCCGTCGCCGTCGGAGGCGGCCGAGCCGGAGAGGGTGCAGACGACCTGCGCGAGGGCGTACGGGGAGAGCGTCTCCGGCGCGACGCTGAGGCGGAGCGCGTCGTCGGGGTCGGTGCCGGTCAGCGGCGGGAGGACCCGCACGCCCTCACGCACGTCGGTCGTGTACCCCGACTCCTTCTCCTGGGACGACGGACTCGCCCCCAACTCGTCCAGCAGCCCCTGCGCGACCAGCACCCGGCGCTTGGCACCGACCGCCCCGTCCGGCACGGGAACCGCCCGGTCGACGGCGACGAGCGACGCCCCGCACAGCAGGAACACCTGCACCGGCACCCGGCCCGACAACTGCGCGGCGGTCGTACCCGACTCGGAGGCCGAGCACCGCACCCGGGAGGGCGCCGCACCGAAGTCGGTGGGCACCTCGGTCGCGCGGATGCCGCAACAGGAGAGCAGCAGCCCGAGCGAGGCGACGAGCAGCAACCGCGCACGCCCCTTGGCCGGAACGCCGTTCGCTGTCGCGGTGGTTGACGGCGCCGAGGTCGCGACGACCGCTTCCCGCACGGCAGTTGAGCCCGCCCGGTCCGTAACACCTTCCGTCAGCCTCACGACGCCGTCTCCCCGTTCTCGTCCTCCCGCTCCACCGCTTCCGAGGTCCCCCGGGGCAGTCTCAGCGTGAACACCGCACCGCCCTCAGGGGAGTTGGCGGCGCTGATCTCGCCGCCGTGGATGTGCGCGTTCTCCAGCGCGATGGACAGCCCGAGCCCGCTGCCCTCCGAACGCGGCCTGGACGCACTGGCCTTGTAGAACCGGTCGAAGACGTGCGGCAGGACTTCTTCGGGGATACCGGGCCCGTGGTCGCGTACGGCGATGACGACCTCGTCGGCGCTCTCCCGCACGGACACCCGCACCGGAGACCCGCCGTGCTTGAGGGCGTTGCCGATGAGGTTCGCGAGGATCACGTCGAGGCGGCGCGGGTCGAGCTGCGCGTGGATCCCGCGCTCGGCGTCGAGTTCGACCGCGTCGAGCCAGGCGCGCGCGTCGATGCAGGCGGTGATCTGGTCGGCGACGTCGACGTCGTCGAGCACCAGCCGGGCCGTCCCCGCGTCGAAGCGGGTGACCTCCATCAGGTTCTCGACGAGGTCGTTGAGCCGCCGCGTCTCGCTCACCACGAGCCGTACGGCGGGCTCGATCATCGGGTCCATGCTGCCGGTCTCGGCCTCAAGTTCCTCTTCGAGCACCTCGGTCACGGCCGTGATCGCGGTGAGCGGCGTCCGCAGCTCGTGGCTCATGTCGGCGACGAACCGGCGCGATGCCTCGTCCCGCGCCGCCATGTCCGCGACCCGCTTCTCCAGCGCCTCGGCGGCACGGTTGAACGTCCGTGACAGATCGGCGAGTTCGTCCGTACCGGACACCTGGAGCCGCGTGTCGAGCCGCCCCTCGCCGAGGTGCCGGGCGGCAACTCCCAGCCGGTGCACGGGTTTCAGCACGGTCGTGGACGCGGCCTGCGCGATCAGCGCGGCCCCGATCAGCGCGAGCCCGGTGGCGATCCCCAGCGACCAGGCAAGGGAGTTGAGATCCTTCGCCTCGGGTTCGAGCGACTTGCGCATGTACCCGGTCGGCCCACCCCCGTCGACCTTCGTCCCGGCGACCAGATACGGCGTTCCATGGTCGACGACGCGCTGCCAGAAGAGGTGGTACGGCGCCCGGTTGGCCCCCGTCACCGACTGCTGCTTGTTCACCGCGCGCCGCAGCGCCTGAGGCACGTCGTCCAGCGAAAACCCGCTCAGGCCACCGGAGTTGCCGTACACCGTCCGCCCGACGTCGTCGGTCGCGACCAGCAACACACTGAAACGCTGACTGGAGTTGGCCATCTGCGCGGCCGTGCGCTGGAGTTCGGTCTGAGAGGGACGCTCGGGGAGCGCGCCCGCGCGGTTCTGCATCTCCGTACGGAAGTCCTTCAGCACCGCGTCCTGCGCGCGCGTCAGCACCGCCTCGCGGTTGAGCCAGTAGGCGATGCCGGACGCCGAGACGGCCGTCGCGAGCGCGACCGCGCCGAACACGACGACCAGCCGCAGCCGCAGGCTCGTGAAGCGCAGCCGGGACAGGACCACTTTGCGAAACGCGGACCAGCCGCGGAAACCTGGTGCGGCCTGGGTCACTGAGGCGCGTCCAGGCGGTAGCCGACACCCCGGACGGTACGGATCAGCGTGGGCGACGACGGCACGTCCTCGATCTTGGCGCGCAGCCGCTGGACGCACGCGTCCACCAGCCGCGAGTCACCGAGGTAGTCGTGCTCCCACACGAGCCGCAGCAACTGCTGCCGGGACAGGGCCTGTCCGGGCCGCCGGCTCAGTTCGAGCAGCAACCGCAGCTCGGTGGGCGTGAGTTGGAGGTCCTGGCCGTTCTTCGTCACCGTCATCGCCGACCGGTCGATGACGAGGCTGCCGAACGTCGCCGAGTCGCTCGACTCCCGCTCGCCGCGCCGCAGCACGGCCCGGATCCGGGCGTCCAGCACCCGGCCCTGGACCGGCTTCACGACGTAGTCGTCCGCCCCGGACTCCAGGCCGACGACCACGTCGATGTCGTCGTTGCGCGCGGTCAGCAGGATGATCGGCAACTGGTCCGTGCGCCGGATGCGCCGGCACACCTCGAACCCGTCGATGCCGGGCAGCATCACATCCAGCACGATCAGATCCGGTCGCTGCTCACGCAGCAGTTTCAGACCGTCCTCTCCACTGGCAGCGGTCGCCACGCGGTGCCCCTGGCGCGTCAGTGAGAGCTCCAGGGCCGTACGGATGGCGTCGTCGTCCTCGATCAGCAACAGGGAAGGCACGGGCTCATTCTGGCCCATACAGGGGGTGAGGTTCGACAGGTGGGGGCTTATAACGCCTTTATGAGCCCCCACAGGTACTACCCGGTTACACCCTGATCCCCAACCGCCACAGGGAGGTCACCTCCGCGCTGCGAACCGTGTACAACGGGTCACTCCGGTCCTTCGCCCGCCGGTGCCGGGGCCGTACGTCGTGCCGCCCCACGACGGTGAGGCCACTGCCGGCGAACAGCCGCAGCAGCTCCTCCCGCGTCCGCAGCCCGAGCAGCTCGGCCAGATCCGACATGATCAGCCACCCCTCACCCTTCGGCAGCAACCGGTTGCGCAACTCCCCGACGAACCCCCGCAGCATCCCGCTGTCCACGTCGTACACCCCCCGTTCCAGCCCCGCACTCGGCGTCCCCGGCAGCCACGGGGGATTGCAGACGACGAGGTCGGCGCGGCCCTCCGCCGGGTACAGCGCCGGGCCCTGTACGTCGATCCGCGCGCCGAGTCCGAGTCGGCGCGCGTTCTCCTCGGCGCAGGCGAGGGCGCGCGGGTCGATGTCGGTCGCGATGATCCGCCCGATCCCTCGGCGGGCCAGCACGGCCGCCAGGACACCGGTCCCGGTACCCAGGTCGAAGGCGGTGCGGCAGGGTCGGGGCAGGGGGATGGAGGCGACGAGGTCGACGTACTCCCCTCGTACGGGGGAGAAGACCCCGTACCTGGGATGGATACGGTCGGACAGGGCGGGGACCTCCACGCCCCTCAGCTGCCACTGGTGGGCGCCGATCACTCCCAGGAGCTCCCTCAGAGGTACTACGCGGGGACCGGAGGGCGGGCCGTACGCGGCTCGGCAGGCTTCGCGGACGTCGGGGGCGCGGCGCAGGGAGAGGGCGTGGCCGCCGTCGAGTTCGTCGAGTTCCACGAGGAGGCGGTTCAGTGTCGCCGCCCGGCGGGCGCGGTCGCGGCGCTGGAGGCGGAAGATCTCCGCCGGTGAACCAGCCCTGTCGTAACGGGAGTCCGGGATGCGGCGGCTCAACGCCGTAAGCATCTGGCGGGCGTTGACGTAGTCGCCCTGCCACAGGAGGGCGGTGCCGGACGAGGTCAGGCGGTGGGCGGTGGCGGCGCGGAGACGGTCGTCGACGGGGACGACAGCGTCGTGCTCGATGGGCATGGAGATGCTCCGGGAAGTCGTAAGTGCCGTGGGAGCGGAGGCACTTCGACGGGGCGAGGAGCAGGGGGAACGGCTGGGGACCCGCTGTCACCGCCGCGCCGAAGCGCGGGGGAGCGGGTCGCCGAGGACCATGCCGTAATACATGTCCGCCAGGGTCCCACGGGGTTGGTGGGGAGACCAAACGAACTGGTCTACCGCCGACGCCTTTGAACCCGCTGTGGTGTCGCCGTGCGGGGCCCCTGTGACAGGTCTGTGACAGTCGGCGGACATGGCCATGAAGGTCCCCCGGCAAGCTTTTCGGCACAGGGCAAGCCGCTCTGGAGCACGGCGCAAGAGCACCAGAGGTCCACGACGGGAGGCGCGACATGAACTCGCTGCACAGCATGAACACCAGCGCAGTGGTCACGCGTCTCCACGACGTCCGGTGGAGCCCGGAGAAGTCCGGTGTTGTGAGCGGGCGGGGGTGCGCTCGCAGCACCGGGCGTCAACACACCACGTACATCACGGTGGTTGACGCGAAAACGGGGGATGCGGTTCCGGGGGGAGCCGCGTACAGGGAGGACACGGGGGAGCGTCGTTCCCTCAGCGAGGCGGAGTTCACCGCCTACGTCCAGGAGCGCCGCGCCTCCCTGTACGCCACCGCGTACCACCTGACCGGCGACCGGTTCGAGGCCGAGGACCTGCTCCAGAGCGCGCTGTTCTCGACGTACCGGGCCTGGGACCGGATCAGCGACAAGGCGGCGGTGGGCGGCTATCTGCGCCGCACCATGACGAACCTGCACATCAGCGCGTGGCGCCGCCGCAAGCTGAACGAGTACCCGACCGAGGAACTGCCGGAGACGCCCGGCGACACGGACGCGATGCGCGGCACCGAACTGCGCGCGGTCCTGTGGCAGGCGCTGGCCCGGCTGCCGGAACTCCAGCGGACGATGCTGGTCCTCAGGTATTACGAGGGCCGTACCGACCCGGAGATCGCGGAGATCCTCGACATCAGTGTCGGCACGGTGAAGTCCAGCATCTGGCGGTCGCTCCGCCGGCTGCGCGAGGACGAGGTCCTCAGCTTCGGCCGTGACGAGGAGAACGCCTTCGGGGAGCTTGTCGCCTGAGGGTGAACCCCGGCTCCGCTCTGGGGGGAGCGGTGGTCCGGGGATCGGGGGAATGCGGGGG